>CATYZV010000130.1 GCA_958415865.1 uncultured Selenomonadaceae bacterium | reverse complement strand
GCATCTTAATATGCGGCTAAAAATCTTTTTGATGTCGCTCTTGACGAATCTACTGGTTATCACGATCATATCATCGTTGTTTTATCAAAAGTCGACGGAGTTTTTCGATGAGCAGTACGCGCAGTCGCTGTCGGAGCGATTATACATCGGCACGAAAAATGTAGATCAGGCTTTTCAGGGTGTCTACAGTATTTGTATGAGTTTGGCTTTTAATGAACGTGTAAAAATGCTTTTGACAGATAGCAGCGAGAAGAATTTACAGGAACTGCATGGTATATTGAGCAGCTATAGAACGAGAAATGAGCTTATTGACAGTGTTTATTGTTATATTCCTTCATTGCATCAACTAGTGCGTTCGGATGAATACCATTCTATTCAGCAGATAGACGAAACTGCAGCGGCACAGCTGACGGAGCAGATGAATAATCAGAAGGGAATGCAGCCATTGGCGGCAAAGGATATGATGGTGCCGTCGGCGAAAAATGTCTATCTATATAAAGTCCCTGTAGTTGACAGCCGCGGAGCTGTGCAGGCATACATTATATGTACGGTCAGCGAGCGTGCACTTTATTACAAATACCTTGACGATATCATTCGCGATGGCAGCAGCTTTATCTACATGATGAATGATAAGGGCAGCGTAGTTTCAACGAACAGCAGCGGCAATGAGGCAGAGCAGCAGCCTAAAGGAGATAGGTCTCTGTACAGTGAGCTGCAGATCAGCGGCAGGGCTTATCTGGGAGTGTACGATATGGCCCCTTTTTCACATTATAAATTGTGCTTAGCAGTGGATAAGCAGCTTTTTCTACAGAAACTGCTGATGCTTCAGCTGGAGCTGATAATCTGCTCTATAGGGATACTGCTGTTGTCTACGGCAGCTGTCTACGCCATAGCTTTGAAGCTGAACAAGCCTATTGAAGATTTGGCGGGAGCGATGAAACAAGCGAGCAGCGGCAATCTGGATATAAAGGCAAAGGTTCACGGGCGCGATGAAATCGGCTATCTGGCAGTGCGTTTCAATTACATGATATCCCGTATTAAAAATCTAGTTGAGGATTTAGCGGCGGAGAAGGCAAAGAAAAAAGAGGCGGAACTAAACGCCTTGCAGTATCAGATAAGACCGCATTTTATCTATAATACGCTCAATTCCATCCGCTTTGCGGCGATGATGCAGGGGGCGAAGAACATCAGTGCCCTCTTAGGCAGCTTCATCGACCTTCTTCAGGTCAGCACTAACCGCAAAGGCGCGTTTGCCGTGCTGTCCGATGAACTGGGTACGCTCAAGAACTATATAGCATTGCAGGAATTCCGCCTGCCGGACAGCTTTAAAGTAGAATTTGATATATCGGAGGAAACACTGCAATGCTGTGTGCCGCGTTTAATGCTTCAGCCCTTAGTAGAAAACAGCATTCTGCACGGTCCGTCGGAACAGAAGTCTTTCTGCCATATAATAGTACGCTCATATATCAGACGAAACAGTTTGTTTTTGGAGATTGAAGATGACGGCAAAGGCATGAGTACAGAGCAGATGAAGGTATTTGCCGACGCAGCGCAAAAGACTTCCGGTGGTTATTCCAATGTGGGCATATACAATATCAAGGAACGATTGCGCCTGTACTACGGCGGGCGGGGAATCCTGCGCTACTTTAGCGACGGCAGTTCGTACACGCGCGCGCAGATAAAGCTGCCATATAGCTAAATACATCGACCAGATCGGTCATATCCACATCGCAGACGCACCCGGCAGGCATGAGCCGGGTACAGGAGAAATAAATTACTCCAATGTCTATAAATTGTTGGAAAAACTCGGCTATAAATACCGCGTAGGATATGAACTATTCCCGCAGACTGATACCAAGACAGCTGTAACAGCCATCATGCAGGATTAAAATAATAACTCTCAATAAATATAATAAGGCTGCAGCAAATGATGAATTCATTCGCTGCAGCCTATTTTTTATCATTGGATAGCATCTAGCTTCGGTATTAGCGTGCCGATATCTTTGATGTCAAACTGAATGCCTGCTCCGTCGATGACGCTCTTTAAGAGTCTGGCGGCTTCGAGTTTTTCGTTGAGGTCCTGCTGGAAGTTCTGGGCGAACTGTAAGTCGATTTTCTTGTTTTCGGCGTAGTAGTCAATCGCTTTTTGGAAGATGTCTACGTCTTTGTCGAGGTTTGCTGCTCTGAGCTGGGCGAATTTCTTAGCTATGTCGCTCTGGGCTAGTTCTTGTAGTTCCTGTTCGTAGAAGTGATTGACTGCGCTGATGATGACTGCGCCGAGCAGCTGTCCGATGACGGGGATGTTGTTTTCGCACCACATGGAGGCGTTGACGGCGTGGTCGAAGTATCCTTGGTATTTGTCGATGACGGGGCGCGTGGCTTCGATGTACTGTGCTAATTCTTGTTTGTTGGCATCGTTTTGCAGCAGGTTCATCAGTTCATCGCGCAAGGCGGCGTTTTGGGGATTGATGAATTGGGCAGCGGTGTTTTGAACAGTGTTGGCTGCATCTGTTATATCGGCGGGCGATGCCTGTGCCTGGGGTATAAGGCTGAAGAACGCCAGCAGTGCGCTGAATAGAGCAATGCGGCAGATTGTTTTCATGGTAATTCCTCCTTGAAATACGTCTAGCCATATTATACCATATAAAAACTGAATTCCGAGTGAATTGTGCAGAGGGCAGCTGTATATTTTTGCGTCCTTTTCTGTTATAATTAGCATATTGAGTGGCAATAACGGCTCTCAATATCTTAAATTTTATGAGGAGATGTTAATTTGAGTTTTGATATCAATAAAACGTACTTCGGCTTTAAGCTGCTGAAGATATCTAAAATACAGGAACTCGATTCTACTGCATATGAATTCGTGCACGTCAAGAGCGGGGCAAAGCTGCTGTTCGTGGCGAATAAGGACGATAACAAAGTCTTTTCCATCACTTTCCGCACTACGCCGAAAGATGATACGGGCGTGGCTCATATCGTGGAACATTCCACGCTCTGCGGTTCGCGCAAATTCCCGACGAAGGAACCGTTCGTGGAACTCGTCAAGGGTTCGCTCAACACGTTTTTGAACGCAATAACCTTCCCCGATAAGACGATGTATCCGGTGGCAAGCCGCAATGCCAAGGATTTCCGCAATCTGATGGATGTGTACCTCGATGCTGTTTTCTATCCCAATATGCGCACTACGCCGGAAATCCTCATGCAGGAAGGCTGGCATTACGAGATTGAAAAGTGTGAAGATCCGCTGCGCTACAGCGGTGTTGTCTACAATGAAATGAAGGGCGCGCTGTCTTCGCCGGACGGGCTTTTGGAACGCAAAATCCTCAATAATCTCTATCCCGATACGACTTACCAGTATGAATCCGGCGGCGATCCTGCGGCTATTCCCGACTTGACTCAGGATATGTTCATCGGCTTCCACAGCCGCTACTACCATCCTGCCAACAGCTACATCTATCTCTACGGCGACATGGATATGGAAGACACGCTGAAATTCCTCGATGAGGAATACCTGTCCGCCTTCGACAAGATAGAAGTGGATTCGCGCGTTACGATGGAACTGCCGTTTGCTGCACGCAAGACCATCAACGATGTATATCCCGTCGCCCCCGGTGAATCGAAAGAAAATAAGACTTTCTTGAATCTCGCCTATTCCGTTTCCACCTCGCTCGATAAAGATACGGTAGCGGCATTCACTATTCTCGACCAAGCATTACTGAAAAGCGAAGCTGCCCCGCTGCGCAATGCTTTGATCAAAGCAGGACTCGGCAGCGATGTCATCTCTTCCTTCGATGAAAGTGTGCTCCAGCCTATCTTCACCATCACTGTCAACGGCTCGGAAGCTGATAAAGCCGATAAATTCGTGCAGGTTGTAGATGACACGCTGCGCGATATCGTAAAAAAAGGCATTGACAGCGATCTTTTGCAGGCTGCCATCAGCTCGATTGAATTCAAGACGCGTGAAGCCGATTTCGGTCAGTACCCCAAAGGGCTGCTCTACGATATTTCACTGATGAACAGCTGGCTCTACGACGGCGACCCGACGATGTATCTCTACTATGAAGATACCTTGGCAGCGATGAAAAAATGGGCAGCTGAAGGCAGATTTGAACAGCTCATTCAAAAATATATGCTCGACAATCCGCACAGCCTGCTATTGACGCTCGCTCCTGACGACACGATCGCTCAAAAAAGAGAACAGGAGCTCGCCGACAAGCTCGCTGCAAAAAAAGCTGCGATGAGCGATGCACAGATAGATGATATCATCGCCTCCACCAAGCATCTAAAAGAACGCCAGCGTTCCGTCGACAGCCCTGAAGCACTCGCCAAGATTCCGCTGCTCAAGATCAGCGATATCGACAAAAACGCGGATAAGCTCATCTATGAAGAAACGGAAATTGCCGGCACGAAAGCACTCAAGCACGATGTGGAAACGAACGGCATTGCCTACATCAAATTATTCTTCGACGTTTCCGCCGTCAGTGCTGAGGATGTAAATTACCTGTTCCTGTTGGAAGAACTAATCGGCAGAACGGCCACGAAGCATTATACGTATGAATCGCTTGCCAATGCCGTGAATATGCACACCGGTGGTATGCGCTTTGCCGTGGCATCCTTCGACCGTGAAGGCGATGTAGATTCCTGCCTGCCCAAGATGGTATTCAAGGCAAAAGTCCTGCTCGACAAAGTGCCCAAGCTCACCGAACTCTTGAGCGAAATCGTGTTCAACAGCTCCTTTGCGGCAAAAGACAGGATCAAAGACCTGCTGATGCAGTGCCGCTCCGATTTTGAAATGTCCATTCTGCGTGCCGGCCATCAGCTCGTACTCGACGAACTCATGGCTTACTTCACGCCCAAAGAACATTACGATAACCTCGGCGATTTGCCTTTCTACGCTTTCGTGAAGAACTTCCTCGCTGATTTCGATGCAGAATTTGATAAGATGCAGGCAGCCTTTGCCCACCTCATGCCGATGGTCTTCAACAAGAACAACCTGCTGACCAGCATAACTGTTTCCAAAGCAGATTACGGCCGCACGGCAAAAGCTTTCGCGCCCTTCATCGAAAGCCTGCCCGACACGAAATACCCCGCACAGCAGATTCCGTTTGCCGTCGACAAGAAAAACGAAGGCTTCATAACCTCCACTCAAGTGCAGTACGTAGCAAAAGGAGCCAACTTCATCCGCCTCGGCTTCAACTACACCGGCGCGATGAAAGTGCTCGAAACAATCATGCGCTACGAATACCTCTGGACGAATATCCGCGTGCTCGGCGGAGCGTACGGTGCCTTCGTCAAATTCCGCCGCGACGGCAATATGTACTTCGGCTCCTACCGCGACCCCAACCTGCGCGAAACGCTCAGCGTTTACGACAAGACAGCCGACTACCTGCGCAAATTCGCCGTCAGCAGCCGCGAAATGACCAAGTACATCATCGGCACCATCAGCGGCATAGATATGCCGCTCACTCCGGCACTTAAAGGCGAAGTAGCAGCCGCTGCCTACATCGCCGGCATGACCGACGAAATGCGCCAGACGCAGCGCGACCAGATTCTCGCCACCACCCAGGAAGACATCCGCGCCCTCGCCGATCTCGTTGATGCCTGCATGAAAGAAAACGCCATCTGCGTTCTCGGCAGCAGCAGCAAAGTCAACGAAGCCAAAGATGTATTTAAATCCGTTAAGACATTGCTCTGATTAGAAACTTTAGCTAAATAAAAAAGCTCTATAATAGATGATGCTTCAGCTAGATTAAACTGGCATCATTTATTGGCGGTATATTAATCTTTCTGTATATAAAACAAAGGC
>CATYZV010000129.1 GCA_958415865.1 uncultured Selenomonadaceae bacterium | reverse complement strand
TTATAATCTCCCCAGCGGGCGGAGCCGTGGCTTGTGAGCGGCTTTTTCTTGCGCATTAATATGAGAAGTATAATCGCACAGACAAAGCCGGCAAAGATGTAGACGTAAGTCTTGGCAAACAGATTCGGTATGAAGATGTAATAATCCATATACCAGCTAAAATACTTCCAAGGCATATAATACGGTTGGCCTTGATACATCCACGGTTCACCCAAAAATCGCGCGTCGTAGGCTACAAGCTCGGCCAGCTTCTGAGTGGCCAGCCAAAGGCCTGTAAAAATCGGGATAAAGGCGGCGAATAACTTAATAATCATGATACTCACCTATCAAGAGATCTTGATTGATGAATACGCTGAACTGAAAGCCGGGGCTTATTTCAATCGTCGGCTGTTTTTCAAGCTCACGGTCAACAAATTTTTCGCCCGTTCTCAAGATTTGAGCCACTGCCCCCGATACGGCTTCTTGGCCGGGGCTTCGTTCATCGTCGCCCGATGTGTCGCCCGTTGCCGACTGCGCCGCTGCACCTAACAGAGCGGCCATAAATGCACTGCCGTAGGCTGCGCCTTTATGCTCGGTATACTGATCCTCAAGACCGGGGTATCCTGTGCCGTCGATTGCGTGCTGTTCCGGCAGCATAAGGCTCATGCCGTTAGGCAGTATTATACGGGAAAAGATGACTTCCATGCGCTTATTGCCACGGCTTTTGGCCGCTCCCGATGTGCCGATAAGTCGGCTTCCCTGCGGAATTAAAAGATGGGTGCCGGTCAAGCTGTCATAAACGTCCTGACGGATCTGCGCTACGACATCGCCGCCCGGCACATCTGAAGTGATGCCCGTTAAAAGCGTCGCCGGAATTACCGTGCCGGCGTTTAGTGTATAGTCCTGAGCTTCTTCGTAATCTGACGGATAATACGTACTGCTGCTCGTTGTCGTGTAGGCAACTGATGCCGGTATATCTTCACCGCTTGCAATGGCTGAGGCCACGGAAAAAGCAAGCGCGCTGTTTATGATAGCTTCCCGTTCTTTTTCAGCTTCTCTTGCCGCCCTGTCTGCATTGGATGAGGAGGCCGATGAAATGCGGCTCACCGGAGCAGAAACGGTGCGTACCGTTTGAACTCTTTCAGGCTCATTTCTCGTATCGACAGTCTGCACTTTTTGAGCTTTGGGCTTAGTATTAGCAGGCGACTGAGAATTAGCCCGTACTTGGTCAAGCTCTTTTCTTTTAGCGTCCTTATTTGCCTGCTGCTGATATTTAGCAATATCAGCGTAATTGTCCGGCAGCCCCTGCGCCGGGTTATAGGCTGCATTGGCCGTGGATAGCGGTCTTTCCGGTGCCTGCTTTTTCTCATCGAAAAAAGTTTTGGATACGACAGCAGCCGTGATAAAGACGGCAACGGCTCCCATGGCCAAGAGGATTCTCTTTTTCCGTATCGTTCTAGTCTCCGGCACATCTTCAACATAATCCACGCTGCCGTTATCCTTTTCTTCATCAGGAGGCGTTTGAGCAGTTTCAAAATCAAACTCGTCGTCAGTCTGTTTTTTGCGCTTAAAGCGGTTCATGATATTGCTGATTTTCTCTTTTATACTCACTTCTTTTCACCTTCTTTTACGGGGAAGATATCCACGTACAACTTGCTGGTATACTGAAGCCGCGCATGGTTGAAAACTCTATCGGCTATATAGTATTTTCCCTTGATGCGGTAGTTCACAAGCGTGAGCTTTTTCTTGTCCGTCGGATCGACGTTATAAAGCACCGGCAGGTCGTATCTGTTTTTCGGCATTTCTATATACGTTCTGATGCCGTCATCAAATACTTTTTTCGGGCAAAGTTCTTCGTCCATTCCCTTGTTGCTTTTCATCTTGTAATTGTAGTTCATGGGCTTTACGACGATATCACCGTACATATCTTTTTCCGTGTAAATATCCATAAACTCGCTCTCCGGCGTTTTCTTCAAAGATATTGCCCTAGAAACTTTTTCTTTTTGCTCCGGTATTGTAAATGTTACGAGTGGATTGTACGTGCCTTTTGCCGTTATTAAAAGATGGTACGATCGTTTATCCGTGTTAATCACCATGTTGGTGCTGATGTTATTTGCCAAGGGCTTTATATAGACATGGGAAACATTTCCTACCTTGGCTGTATCTATAAGCCACTGCTTGGTATCGCCTGCTACTGCTTTTGCGAAATTTTCTCCGGCAGGAAGAGCAATATCTGTAACTCGTGTAAGGCTTACATGCACATTGTAGATGCTGCCGGGATGGTACTCATAGATGGCGTTTGATGCCGTGTACTTTGCATCATCAACGGTATATATCGCTTTAGGATTGGCCAAGGCCGCAGGCAGCAAAAACAAACTCATTAAAGTGAACAACAACAATGCTTTAAATGCTCGCTTCATGCTCATCCCTGCCCTTCTTCACGGCTCATATTGAGGTCTCTAATCTTGAGTCCCAGAGGGTTCACTAAAAGCTCCGATTCATTCATGCCTTTGCTGTCTACACCGATATTAAATAATGCTACGTAGTTTGTCTTCTTGCCTGTAGCACTGCCGGACACAGAAAATTCTTCTTCCGACCATCTGACTTGGTACGTATTTTTAGAGTTCGGCTGAAGCTGAATAGATTTGATTTCCGGCTGAATTGTCATGCGTCCCAGCTTTCTCACCGGTTCATCTTTCACAAGAATTGAGTTGAACTTTTGTGCTGCTTCAGAAGTTAAAAAATGTTTAGACTTTTCAAGAGAATTTTTATACTGTACCGGGTCGAGCGGCAGCGTTCTCGTGTCTAAGATAAACTGTGCTAAAAAGTGCCGTATCTCCATTTCCTGCGGCTGATAATTCGTTGCCTTCAGCTCGCCGCCCGTCTCGATCTGCCCGGTGGCATTATCCACGCGGACAACGTAAGTCTTATAGCTGGCTGTTGTCGATATATACGCCGTAGCCAGCACGCAGACGATGATGAGTACGAGATAGATAAGATTTCGTTTCTTGGCCACGTCTTTGTCTAGGGCTAGATTGTAGAGATCTGACTGAAATACACTGTGGGCTTTTTTGTCAAAAGCATCCGTTGGCTGAGATTTTGGAAAAAACTTCCTCTGTTCGTCCAAAAAAAGCACCTCCCTTTGCAATATAATTTCTGCTATCTAACTTGAATAATATCATATAATCTGATATAAAGTCAATCAAAAATATAGATATAATTTATATTTTAACATTGGATATTATTATATAAATACTGATATAATAAGGATAAATTTGATAGTTTTATATATAATACTTATATCACTGCTCGTTATCATTTTCTATTTATACCTATATTATGCTTTACTAAAATATTGTGATAGTTTATAATGAGAATATCAAGATTTGCAACGCCCCCAAATGCCCTAAAACCTTAATGCGCATTTACACAAAACTCTAGCGAGTTTTGGTATCGCGCCAACTTCCAGTTGGATCGGATGCCCGCTTGCGCGGGACGGCTGCGCCGTTAGAAACTGGCTGGATGCTCCAGCCAGTTTAGCCAAAGTTTGAGGAGTGAATATTATGTCGCACTACTATTTTGAAAATCTGCCCCACGGCAGGCGTAAAAATGGCACAAAACTTAATACGAAGCTCCACCATGACTATATCTGCCGTAAGGATAATTACGCTCAAATCAAAGGTCGAGAGGCAGAATCCGTGGTTTTGACGGCAAGCGGCAATCTGCCGGACTGGGCAGATAAGGCAGGCGATTTCTGGGAAAAAGCCGAACAGTATAGAGGCGTAAACGGCAGGGCATACAGGGAATTTAAATTCGCCCTGCAAGAAGAGCTGACGATGGCCGAAAATATAGAGTGCATTGAAGAACTCATTCAAAAGACCGGCATAAAGGATAATCACGTCTATTCCTATGCCGTTCACGATAAGGCAGCTGCCTTTGACAAAGGGCACAACAACACGCACTGCCACTTGATGTTCAACGAAAAAATCATCGAGCGCGATCGCCCGCTTGGTGCCGAGCAGTATTTCAAAAACTATTCCGAGCGAAACGGCAGGCCGGCAGGCGGCTACCGTTCATCAAGGGAGTTTGTATCCAAAGCGAAAAATAAAGAACTGCGCCGCCTCTATGCTGATATAGTCAACGCAAAGTTTAGAGAAAAAGGCTTAGACTGCCGCATTGATGAAAGAACACTTGAAGCGCAGCGCGATGAACTTTTAGAGCAGGGCCGCGAAAAAGAAGCAATGCTGTACGACCGCGAGCCTTCGCCGCACCTTGGCAACGCCTATAAAAACCCTGCCATCATGAGCAAAATACTCATGAAAATCGACGAAACTGATGATAAAGCCGAAGCTGAAGCTGACGGCTTTTTCGTGCCGGATGAAGACGTAAATGCGATGTCCGAATCGGACAAGAAAATCGCGCTTTTTGCCAACGACGTTATTCTGCGCCGCATTGCCCGCGAAATACAGCTAGAACGCTCCCGCCTCAAAAAAGAACAGGCCGATGAAAAAGCACGCTATGATGCTATCGAGATTGAAAATGAAGCGATGGTTATAACGGTGCATGATATCTACGACTACGCTGCCGACAAAGTGAAAGTCTACGAAGCCGATGCCGCAGAAAAGCTGCAGGCCTATAAAAAAGCAAAAGCCGCTGTCGTAACCGACAAGCAGCTTGATTTTGCTGCCAAAAACCTGCTGACAAGCGGCGATTACGGCAGACATTCCAAAGAATATTACAACGTAGTGCAGGAGCTTAAAAAAGTAGAATCCGTTTTGCCGACGCTCTACGGCAGGAAAGATAAAACAGCCGAGCTTGCCAAAAACAGCAGACGGCTGCGCGAGCTTAAATCACAGCGCGTAGACATAGGCAAAAAGCTGGCAGAATATAACGCGGTCTTTAAAAATAATCCCGAACAATTTGATGCTGCCAAGCAGCAGGTCGATACAGATAATAAACGCCGTCAAGCAGCACTAAAACCGCTATATAGGGCGTATGCTATGGCCGAGAAAAATGTTCAAAAGTACAAAGATGTCATGGCCAAAATGGCCGCTGAAAACATGGATGCCATCATCTTTGCCGACAAACTGCCCAAACAGCTCAATCACAAAAACAAGCTCAACGGCATAACAGCCATAGGAAATCTTCCGGTAACCGTAGACAAAGGCAGAGTCTTTGCCATGATGGAAGATATGCCCAAGGATAGGCCGCCGTCAGTCATCATAAAATCCGTCAGGATAAACGACGATATCCGCGAAGGCAAAGTGCCGATCTACAAGCTGCATTTCACCAAAACAGCCGATGATAAATACAGCCTAAACAAGATCTACAGCTCCGATGAAAAAGCATATCTATATAAACCAAAAAGCGATGCCCGGCCGCAGATGAAAACCGCGCGGCCTCATCCGTTTGTAAAGCAGGCGCAGCACAATAGAAATCAGCACATAGCAAGCAGGATAGCAAAGATAGCCGATACCTTTGCAAACGATAAAATGAGAAGCGTAAAAGCACGCTGGCAGGAAGAAGATTTCACCAAAGACAAAGTTAAACAAGCTGAAAAACAGATGTACAGCGGCTGGAGTTTATAATGAAAAGTTATAAAAAATCTTTACTTTTTGATTCAAGTGTAGTATGTTAATATAAAAGTTAAATTTTCCGTTTTCCTGATAGGCGGGATATAAATGGTCAGGGTTCAACATTTTCCGTTTTCCTGATGGGCGGGATACAAATGGTCAGGGCATCACATCAAATGGTTGCCGCGACCTAGTATGCGGAATATAAGAGTCTAGGATCACAAATGGTTTATAGGGAAGCCATATCATTATGATATG
>CATYZV010000128.1 GCA_958415865.1 uncultured Selenomonadaceae bacterium | reverse complement strand
GAATTGAATACATCATTAGTAAATATTACTATAAATAAAATATTGAATATGATTAAGGCGGAGGCTCTCAAGCCGAATGATAAGCTGCCTACGGTAGACGAATTATCTGTGAAATTTAGTGTAGGGCGCAGTACGATAAGAGAGGCATTGAAAGTTCTTTCAGCGCAGAACATCGTCGTGTCTAAGCAGGGCTCAGGCACATTTGTTTCGGAAAAGCAGGGTTTGCAAAAAGACCCGTTGGGCATTGAGTACATCAGTGAGGATATCAATGTGATATTTGACCTGATCACCTTCCGCCTTATTTTTGAGCCTGAGATGGCGGCGATGGCGGCACAGTTTGCTACACCTAAAGATATTGGGGATATAAAGCTCAGCTGCGATAAGGTAGAAGAATTGATTAAAGCAGATAAAGATTACCATCAAGAAGACGCAGAATTTCACATCGCTATAGCCAAGGCCAGTGGAAACGGGATAATCCAAAAGATCACTCAAGTGATTCATTCTTCGATTAGAAAAAATATATTTATGACCGATAACAGCCTGTGCAATTATACGGTCATTCATCACCGCAGAATAACGGAATGTATTGAAAACGGCGATATAAGCGGAGCAAAATACGCTATGATAAACCATTTAAATGAGCAGAGGTGTTTTCTGATCAATAATTATAAGTACAAGCTGAACAGAAGATATTTATAGTTTTAGCGAAGAAATAGATAAGAGATTTTTGGAATCTGAATAAAAAATGAGCTATACGGCAATTTTTTAGAGGCTGTATAGCTCATTTTTTATTTGCGTTTTGTCAATCTATCGCGCATAATTGATAAAAAAGGATATATGGAAAGAAGGGTTAATATGTCGATATTGGCAGCATTTGACTTGAACGGCAAAAAAGCAATTATCACCGGCGGCGGGCGCGGCCTTGGCAAGGGAATGGCGGAAGGTCTTTGCGAGGCGGGCGCGGAAGTTGTATTGATCGGCTCTAGCGACAGTGTCGTGCGTACAGCAAAAGAGTTCACGCAGAAGGGCTATAAATCTCATGGCATAAAAGGAAATCTACTGGATAAAGAGGCTGTGCCGCAGATTTTTGAGGCGGCTTTGGATAAGCTGGGCGGAACGGTGGATATTCTCGTCAACAATGCAGGTATCATAAAACGCCATAAGTCGGAAGAATATCCGCTGAGTGATTGGGATGATGTAATTGGGCTGAATTTGAATACTGCGTTTATGATGTGCCAGCTGGCGGGCAGGCAGATGCTCAGTCGAGGGTATGGCAAGATCATCAATGTGGCATCTATGCTTAGTTTTTTCGGCGGCTATACCGTGCCGGCGTATTCAGCGAGCAAGGGCGGTATTGCTCAGCTGACGAAGGCACTTGCCAATGAATGGTCGTCAAGGCATGTGCATGTGAATGCTATCGCTCCGGGCTATATGGCAACGGATATGAACACTGCGCTCGTCAATGATGAAAAGCGCAATAAGGAAATTCTCGACCGCATACCCATAGGACGTTGGGGCACGGCAGAGGATGTCAAGGGGCTGACTGTCTTTCTCGCATCATCTGCTTCGGATTACGTCAATGGAGCAGTGATCCCTGTGGACGGCGGTTATCTGGCGCGCTGAATATTGAACTGCATAGAAAAAGCGGCACATTTGATTCATATGCCGCTTTTCGTCTATTTGAATAATTCCGGATGAGAAGTTTTGAGCTTTTCCACATCGCCCAATACTTTGCTGACGTGCTGGGTAATGCTCGTAATGCCCAGTTCAATATCTTTATCGATGATTGCTTTGACGATCTGCCTGTGCTGATGTATCAGCAGGGTTATTTCGTCGTGGCGGGCGGAGACATCGAGCAGGCGGGCGCGAATGTAGTTCAGGTTGGCTTCACAGATCATGCGCCAGATGTTGGGCATATTGCAGCAGCTGAAGATTATGCTGTGCATCTCATTGTCCAGGCGATAAAATTCGTTGGTGTCTTTCTGCTCAGCTGCGTGCTGCTGCTGTTCAAGGCATTTTTGCAGGGCATCTATGCCGCTTGCGGGAAAGTCAGTGCAGGCAATTTTTATTATCGCCTGCTCAAGTGTTTCGCGCAGAAATTTGAATTCGTATATCTGTGAAGTGTCGATTTTTGCTACGTATGTACCGCGCTGGGGCAGGATTTCCAGCAGGCCTTCCTGTGATAGTCGGATAAATGCTTCGCGCACCGGAGTGCGGCTGATGTTCAATGCAGTAGAGATTTCTTTTTCAGACATCGCTGTTCCGGGCAGCAGAACAAGGCTCAGTATGTTGTTTCTGAGTACTCGGTAAGCGTATTCGCGTACTGATTCGCGCGGAAGTATATCCGGTATAATTAATGAGTGCATATTGTACCTCCGATTTATTTAAGATTTTGACGGACAATTAACCGTATTGAAAAGTTGTATATATATTATCTCAAATTCGTGTATAGTGCAATTAGATCTAATAAGTAAAATATCAGAAAAATAGTTTTTATTTAAATATTGCACTTGCAATCACAAAACTTGTATGGTAGTATATTTATAGAAATTAAATGAAGATTGATTTTAGATGATAGAAATATATTTTGGAGGAATGTACAAATGAGAATGACTTTTCGCTGGTACGGTAAAAACGATGATAAGATCACGCTGAAGCAGATTGAGCAGATTCCCGGCATGGATGGAATTGTAGGGGCTTTATTCGATATTCCTGTCGGTGAAGCGTGGCCGCTGGAACCGCTGCTTGCTATCAAAAAGGAAGCAGAAGCGCACAATTTGTATTTTAAGGACTTGGAAAGCATCAATGTACATGAGGATATAAAACTCGGTCTTCCCAGCCGCGACAAGTACATTGAAAACTATATTATTTCCTTGAAAAATGCGGCTAAAGCAGGCATAAAGGTAGTATGCTATAATTTCATGCCGGTGTTTGACTGGACGAGAACGGAGCTGGCACATCCGCTGTTTGACGGCTCTACCGTTTTGGCATATGATTACCGCATGGTAGCAGGCAAGTCGCCGCAGGATATGGCAAAAGAGGTAATTGAAAATGCCAATGGTTTTGTGCTGCCGGGCTGGGAACCCGACCGCCTTGCTGAATTGACTAAGCTGTTTGAGCAGTATGAAGGCATGGATGAAGACGGGCTTAGAAAAAATCTGGAATACTTCCTTAAAGCTGTCGTTCCCGTAGCTGAGGAATGTGGCATCAAGATGGGTATTCATCCGGATGATCCGCCTATTTCTGTATTCGGGCTGCCTAGAATTGTCAAAAACGAAGAAGATTTGGATAAGATCTGTGCGATGGTGGACAGCGAAAGCAACGGCTTGACGATCTGCACGGGTTCGCTCGGTTCTAATCTCAAAAATGACATTCCGCATATCATCCGCAAATTCGGTGCGAAAAAGCGCATTGCCTTCATGCACGTGCGCAATATTCAAGTGCATGAACCGTGGGTATTTAATGAAGTGGCTCATAAGTCAAAGCATGGCTCGCTCGATATGTTTGAGATCATGAAAGCACTTTACGATGTGGACTTTGACGGTCCTGTAAGACCTGACCACGGCAGAATGATTTGGGATGAAGAAGGCCGTCCCGGTTATGGTCTGTATGACAGAGCACTCGGTGCCAATTACATCGCCGGACTCTGGGATGCTATCAATAGGATTTACGGTGCAAAATAAACGGAGAATACAATGAAATTAAATAAAATTGATTTAGTAGAGAATAAACAAGCGTATGTAGATTTAAATATTGAACTGCCTGTATTTGATAGAGATGAAGTCAGTGCGGAAACGAAAAAAAATCCTGGCTGGCTGCACTTCGGACCGGGCAATATCTTTCGCGCATTTATAGCTTCACTGCAGCAGACATTGCTCAACGAAAGCAAAGTGAATTACGGCATTATTGCTGTGGCACCGAACAGCAGTGAAATCATAGATAAAATCTACCATCCGCATGATGATTTGAGCCTGCTGGTAACGATGAATCCCGATCAGACGCAAAAGCGCAAGGTCATCGGCAGCATTGTGGAAAGCCTGAGTTTTATCAGGGCAAATGCGGCTGACTGGCAGAGGCTGGAGGCAATAGCTGCTGCGCCTAGCTTGCAGATGATGAGCTTCACTATCACGGAAAAAGGCTATAAGCTGCGCGATGCTGAAGGCAATTATACTGAAGCTGTTAAGCGGGATTTAGCAGACGGGCCGGCAGAGGCACAGTCATTTATGGGCAAGCTGACAGCACTGCTTTATCATCGTTATACGAATGGGCAGCTGCCTTTGACGCTGGTCAGCATGGACAACTGCTCGCACAATGGACTAGTGCTAAAGAAATCTGTGGTGGAAGTAGCCAAAACGTGGAAGGCAAAGGGTCTTGTAGAAGCAGGCTTTGTTGAATATGTTGAGCAGAAGATGTCGTATCCCTGCACTATGATCGATAAGATAACGCCGAGACCTTCGCATGAGGTGCAAAAACAGCTGGCGGCAGATGGCTTTGAGGATATGGATTTCGTCAAGAGTGCACGCGGCGGTGAATATGCTCCGTTCGTCAATGCCGAAAAATGTGAATACCTTGTTGTTGAAGATGCGTTTGCTAACGGCAGACCGCCGCTTGAAGATGCAGGCGTGATTTTTACGGATAGGGATACAGTCGATAAGGTTGAGCGCATGAAGGTATGCACCTGCCTCAACCCGCTGCATACGGCTCTGGCTGTGTACGGCTGTCTGCTCGGCTATACGCTTATTGCTGATGAGATGAAAGATGTAGAACTTAAAAAGCTGGTGGAAAAAATCGGTCTGGATGAAGGTATGAAGACCGTAACCGATCCCGGCGTATTGTCTCCGGCAAAATTTATCCGTGAATGCCTTGATGTACGCTTTCCCAATCCTGCAATACCTGATACGCCGCAGCGCATAGCCTGCGACACTTCTCAAAAAGTCGGCATCCGCTTCGGCGAAACGATAAAAGCATACGTTAAATCCCCTGAATTGAATGCAGCTGACTTGACGTATATTCCGCTGGCTATTGCAGGCTGGTGCAGGTATCTGATGGGTGTGGATGATGCCGGAAAGGCATTTGAAATCAGCCCTGATCCCTTATTGCCACAGCTTAAAGAACAGATTGGCGATATTGCCTTGGGCGAGGCGTTTGATGTTCATGCAAAATATGCTCATCTGCTCAGTGATGCAAATGTATTCGGTTCAGACCTTTACGCAGCAGGCATCGGAGAAAAGATTGAAGGCTTCATCGCTGAACTCAGTGCCGGTCCGGGTGCTGTGAGAAATACTTTGAAAAAATATCTGGAATAAATGGATTCGGTTATCATAGAGTCAAAAATCCGCCGCAGTAATAATCTATTTTGCGGCGGATTTTTTTGTTGTTCAGAGATACTATTTTTCCTGCTTGAGCATAGCGTACGTTATCTTGAGCAGATCACTGTATTTTTCTTCCAAGCTGTTGACGCGCATATTTGTTTCATCGAGCTGTTTTTGCAGTTTTTCAACGGTGGCTTTATCAGCTTTTTCCATTTCATCTTTGATGATAAGGCGGGCTACTATCTGAGCCATTTCCTCTCTCGTCAGATATTGCTTGCTCTTGAAAGTTCCGTCAGGATAGCCTTCTACGATATCGGCATTATTTAAGATATTGATAGCGTCGTATGACCAGTCATTTTTGTTTACATCGGAAAATCGCTGTGAAGCATCGGTATTAGCTGCAAATGAAATGCCACTGGCACTGATGAGTATGGCAGCTGTCAAAGCTAAGGTTTTTTTGAACATAGGGTCTCCTCCTAAAAATAATAGAATAAAAACAAACATTATCTATTATAGACAATAGATCGCTACTGTTCAACTAGAGATAATTT
>CATYZV010000127.1 GCA_958415865.1 uncultured Selenomonadaceae bacterium | reverse complement strand
GTCGTTTGATTCAAGTTCAAACTGGTTGAAAGGAATGGGAGACAGACCATGAAAAAGGTAAAAGTTATTACAGCTGAACAAGCTGCTGATCTTGTAAAAGACGGAGATACAATCACCTCAATAGGTTTTGTCGGCAGTGCACATCCTGAAGCACTGACTAAAGCACTGGAACAGAGATTTTTAAAGACGGGCAGTCCTAAGAACCTTACATATATATATGCCGGTTCGCAGGGCAACCGCGATGGCCGCGGCGGCGAACATCTGGCACATGAAGGTCTGGTAAAACGTGCTATCATCGGTCATTGGGACACAAATCCTACAATGGGCAAGCTCGCTATTGAAAATAAAATTGAAGCGTACAATTTTTCTCAAGGTACTTTGTGCCATTGGTTCCGTGCACTGGCAGGCCATAAGATCGGCGTATTCACTGATATCGGTCTGGAAACATTCCTCGATCCCCGCTTTGAAGGCGGCAAGCTGAACAGCCGTACTACAGAAGATCTCGTAAAACTGATGACGATCGAAGGCAAAGAACAGCTGTTCTATCCGTGCTATCCCGTAAATATCGCATTCCTGCGCGGCAGCTATGCTGATGAAGCCGGCAATATCACGATGGAAGAAGAAATTTCTCCGCTGGAAAATACTTCAGTTGCTCAGGCTGTTAAAAACAGTGGCGGCATCGTAGTCGTACAGGTTCAGCGCGTCGTTGAACACGGCAGCTTAGATCCGCGCCTCGTAAAGATTCCGGGTATCTACGTTGATGCTGTCGTTGTAGCAAAACCGGAAGATCATCAGCAGAGCTTTGACTGCCCGTACGATCCTACGCTGTCCGGTCAGTTCCGCGCTCCGGCAGTTGCAGGCAAACCTGTTCCGATGAGCCCGAAAAAAGTCATCGGCCGCCGTGCTGCTCTGGAACTTCGCGATGATGTAGTCGTAAACCTCGGTGTCGGTGCACCTGAATACGTAGCTCTCGTTGCTGATGAAGAAGGCATTACTGATACGATGACGCTGACAGTCGAAGGCGGTGCTATCGGCGGTGTTCCGCAGGGCGGCGCACGTTTCGGTTCTACGATGAATCCTGAAGCATTGCTCGATCATCCTTATCAGTTTGACTTCTACGACGGCTGCGGTCTCGATATGGCTTTCCTGGGCTTGGCTCAGTGCGACAGCCAGGGCAGCATCAACGTCAGCAAGTTCGGCACTCACGTTGCAGGCTGCGGCGGATTCCCGAACATCACTCAGAAAACTCCTCAGGTTTACTTCTGCGGTACCTTTACAGCAGGCGGCTTGAAAGTAGCTGTCAAGGATGGCAAGGTTCAGATTCTGCAGGAAGGCAAAGTAAAGAAATTCGTCAAGAAGCTTGACCAGGTTACATTCAGCGGCCCGTATGCAGCTAAGATCAATAAACACGTATTGTACATCACTGAACGCTGCGTATTTAAGCTCGAAAATGACGGTCTGCACCTCGTTGAAGTAGCTCCGGGCATTGATGTAGAAAAAGATATCCTCGCTCAGATGGAATTCAAACCCATCGTCGATGATTACAAACCGATGGATCCGCGCCTCTTTGCTGACGGCGTTATGGGCCTGAAAAAATAATTTCATCAATTGAAATAAATTATCTATAGGAAATGAATTAAGATGAAACCATTACGACTGCACCACGTAGGAATAGTGCTTCCTACCTTGCAAAAAGCCCATGATTTTATCCAGTCCAACGGACTTGAAATAGATTACTCCGGCTTTGTCAATGCTTACCATGCTGATTTGATTTTCACGAAAAAAGGTCCGTTCAGCAGCCCGATTGAAATGATCATCCCGCGCGAAGGCGTGCTGACCAAATTCAATCACGGCAAAGGCGGCATCGCCCACATCGCTTTTGAAGTGGACGATGTCGAAGCTGTACGCGCTGAAATGGAAGCTGAATGTCCCGGCTGTATGCTGGAAAAGAAAGCCGTAACAGGAACAGATGATATCATCGTTAATTTCCGCCGCCCTAGTACAGATCAGGGCATCCTCGTCGAATATATTCAGACGGTAGCCCCCATCAAAGGACAGGGCAATAATCCTTTTACTTCGCTGGGCGAAGCAGGGAAACTCCATGATACTTGGCATCCGATGCGCCTGCACCACGTAGGCATCGTGCTGCCCAGCATGGAAAAAGCTCATGCTTTCTTGAAGACAAACGGCTTGGAAGTGGACTACGCCGGATATGTAGATGCTTACCACGCCGATTTGATCTTCACTAAAAAAGGTGAAAACGGCAGCAGCCCGATTGAAATGATAATTCCGCGCGAAGGCGTGCTGACAAAGTTCAACAACGGCAAAGGCGGCATTGCTCACATCGCTTTTGAAGTCGATGATGTGGAAAAAGTCCGTCAGCATATGGAAGCTGAATGCCCCGGCTGCATGCTGGAAAAGAAAGCTGTACTGGGTACGGATGATATCATCGTAAACTTCCGCCGTCCGAGCACGAATCAGGGTATTCTCGTTGAGTACGTTCAGACGACTGCTCCGATCAACAGAAGCAATCCCAATCCGTTCCCCGATTTGAATAAGTAAAGTAAAAAACGTGCCATCAGGCGCAAAAGGAGGCATAGAAATGTACACTTTAGGTATAGATGTCGGTTCATCTTCATCCAAAGCCGTAATCCTTGAAGACGGCAAGAAAATCGTACGTCATCATGTCGTAGAAATCGGCACCGGTTCGTCCGGTCCTGATAAAGTCTTAAAGGCTGTTTTTGAAAATGCTCCTTTCACCATTGATGACATGGCGAATGTCATAGCTACCGGCTATGGCCGCTTCAATGTAAAAAAAGCAAAGAGCGAAGTCAGCGAAATAACATGCCATGCGAAAGGTGCGCGCTTTGAAGTGCCTGATACGACGACTATCCTCGATATCGGCGGTCAGGACGTAAAAGCGATTAAGCTCAATCCGCAGGGCATTGTAATGCAGTTTGCGATGAATGATAAATGCGCTGCCGGCACGGGCCGCTTCCTCGATGTTATGTCGAGAGTGCTGGAAATACCGATATCCAAAATGGGTGAATGGTATTTCAAGTCGAAGCATCCGGCTGAAGTCAGCAGCACTTGCACCGTTTTTGCTGAAACGGAAGTAATTTCCCTTCTGTCCAAAAACGTGCCGAAAGAAGACATTGTAGCAGGCGTTCATAAATCCATAGCCAGCAAGGCGTGCGCTTTAGTACACCGCGTCGGCGTAGGTGAGAGCCTCACGATGACAGGCGGCGGTGCCCGGGATGCGGGTGTTGTCGATGCTGTCTCTAAAGAATTAGGTATCCCTGTCAAAGTAGCCGCGCATCCGCAGATTGTGGGTGCACTCGGTGCCGCTTTGATTGCTTATGAAAAAATAAATAAATAAGTGTGTAAATGTTAAAAGGAGAGATACTCATGAGTGAAGAACAAAAAGAAGTTGACATTGAAAGCATGAGTGCCAAGGAAGCTCTTGGTTACTTCCTGCCGAAAATCGATGAAGACGCTAGAAAGGCTAAAAAAGAAGGCAGACTCGTTTGCTGGTCCGCATCTGTTGCTCCGCCTGAATTCTGCACAGCTATGGACATCGCTGTAGAATTCCCTGAAACTCATGCAGCCGGCATCGGTGCACGTCATGGTGCTCCTGATATGCTCGAAACTGCTGAAAACAAAGGTTATAATCAGGACATCTGTTCCTACTGCCGTGTAAATATGGGCTATATGGAACTGTTAAAGCAGAAGGCTCTGACGGGCAAAACTCCTGAAAAACTGGCTAATTCCCCGGCTGCTGATATGCCTATGCCTGACTTGCTCTTGACTTGCAACAATATCTGCAACACTTTGCTCAAATGGTATGAAAACCTGTCCAAGGAATTGAATATTCCTTTGATCACAATCGATGTTCCGTTCAACCATCAGTACCCTGTACAGAAACACTGCAAAGAATACATCGTCGGCGAATTCAAGCACGCTATCAAACAGCTCGAAGATATCTGCGGCCGTCCGTTCGACTATGATAAATTCTTCAAAGTACAGGAACAGACTCAGCGTTCTATCGCTGCATGGAACAAGATTGCAACTTATCTGACCATGAAACCGTCTCCGCTCAACGGCTTTGACCTGTTCAACTACATGGGTCTTGCTGTTGCCGGCCGTTCCCTGCCTTATTCTGAAATCACTTTCAACAAACTGATCAAAGAACTCGACGCTAAAGTCGCTGCAAAGAAATGGGCTTTCGGTGAAAACGAAAAAACCCGTGTAACCTGGGAAGGTATCGCTGTATGGATCGCTCTGGGCCATACGTTCAAAGAACTCAAAGGCAAAGGTGCTTTGATGACTGGTTCTGCTTATCCTGGAATGTGGGATGTATCCTATGAACCGGGCAACCTCGAATCCATGGCTGAAGCTTACACCCGCACTTATATCAACTGCAATGCAGACCGCCGCGGTGAAGTTCTGCAGAAAGTTGTCAGCGACGGCAAATGCGATGGCCTCATTATGCACCAGAACCGCAGCTGCAAGTGCATGAGCCTCTTGAATGCTGAAGGCGGCCAGCGCGTTCAGAAGAACCTCGGCGTTCCGTTTGTAATCTTCGATGGCGACCAGACTGACCCGAGAAACTTCTCTTCCGCTCAGTTCGATACTCGCGTAGAAGCACTTTGCGAAACTATGGAACAGAATAAAGCTGCACAGGGAGGAAACAAATAATGAGTCAGATCGATGAACTTATCAGCAAATTTGAAGAAGTATCCAATCATCCGCAAAAAACGGTTCTTGCATACAAGAAAAATACAGGTAAAAAATTAGTAGGCGTTATGCCTTACTACGCTCCTGAAGAAATCGTCTACGCTGCAGGCTGCCTGCCTGTAGGCATGTTCGGCTCCCAGCATCCGACTATTTCCCAGGCTCGTACTTATCTGCCTCCTTTCGCATGTTCTATCATGCAGGCTGACATGGAACTGCAGCTCAACGGCACCTATGACTGCCTGAGTGCTGTAATCTTCTCCACTCCCTGCGATACACTGCGCGACCTCAGCCAGAAATGGCATGGCAAATGCCCGGCTATCGTATTCACTCATCCGCAGAACCGCAAAATCCAGGCTGCTGTTGACTATTTGAAAGCTGAATACGAATTCGTACGCAGTGAACTCGAACGCATCCTCGGCGTAAAAATCACTGATATGGCTATTCAGAACGCTATCCGCGTTTACAATGCAAACCGTCAGGTTATGCGTGAATTCTGCGATGTAGCAGCTGAATATCCTCAGGTATTCACTCCTGCAAAACGCCATGCTGTAATCAAGGCTCGCTGGTTCATGGACAAAGCTGAACATACTAAACTCGTCCGCGAACTCATCGACGCTGTTAAAGCACAGCCTGTACAGCCTTGGACCGGCAAGAAAGTCGTTCTGACCGGCATCATGGCTGAACCGAACGAACTGCTCGACGTATTCAAAGAATTCGGCTTCGCTGTAGTAGCTGATGACCTGGCTCAGGAATCCCGTCAGTTCCGTACCGATGTTCCCTACGGCATCGATCCGCTTGAACAGCTCTCCAAACAGTGGCAGGACTTCGATGGCTGCCCGCTGGCTATGAACACCGACAAACCGCGTGGACAGATGCTTATCAACATGGTCAAGAAATACAAAGCAGATGCTGTCGTAATCTGCATGATGAGATTCTGCGATCCTGAAGAATTCGACTATCCTATTTACCATACCGAATTCGACGAAGCAGGCGTTAAATACACTATGATCGACGTAGATCTTGAATCCCCGTCCCTCGAACAGGTACGTACTCGTCTGCAGGCATTCTCTGAAATGCTCTGATCTGAGCCTCTAACTGCGCTCGTAATAAAAACCTCTCTATAATTATATAT
>CATYZV010000126.1 GCA_958415865.1 uncultured Selenomonadaceae bacterium | reverse complement strand
AAGGCGTGGTAGAGGCCCAGCGTAGAGCCTACGTTGTCGCCGTCGGGATTGACGTGCGAGGAAAGTACGATGCGCTGAGCTTTGCTGATGATTTCACCTGCCTGTTTAAGCGTTACTTCCATTGTCGTTATCCTCTTTTTCTACCTTGAGCAGCAGTTTTTGGATATGGGAGCTGTATTCCAGCGAGGTATCCATGAAGAGCTTTATCTCAGGGATGAATTTTAAGCGGATGCGGTGTGCCAGTTCGCGGCGGATGAAGCCTAGGGAAGAGTTAAGCCCTTTCCAGCTCTCTTCAATCTGCTTGTCGCTGCCGAAGAGGCTGACGTAGATCTTGGCGTTGCGCAGATCGCCGGACACATCGACTTCGGTTACGGTAACGAAACCCACGCGCGGGTCTTTAAGCTCGCGCATGATGATTTCGCTAGTCTGTTCTTTTATTAATTCCTGTATTTTTTCAATACGTACACTTCCCATATGTTCCTCCTTACTTCTGCGGAACTTCTTCCATAGTGTACACTTCTAAGATGTCGCCTTCTTTGAAGTCGCGGTAATTGTCGATGGTGATACCGCATTCAAAGCCTGCCTGTACTTCTTTTACATCGTCTTTAAAGCGGCGCAGGGATTCGATCTGGCCTTCGTACAGCACGATGTTGTCGCGGATAAGGCGGATTTTGGAGTTGTTGCAGACCTTGCCTTCGAGCACATAGGAGCCTGCGACGAGTGCTTTGGAGAATTTCATTACCTGGCGGATTTCTACTTTGCCCTGGATTACTTCTTTGAATTTAGGTGCGAGCATGCCTTTCATCGCCGATTCGATATCGTCGATGGCTTCGTAGATTACGCGGTAAGTGTGAATATCTATTTTTTCCGTGTCGGCGAGCTTGCGGGCATTGGCATCGGGGCGGACGTTGAAGGCGATGATCAGGGCGTTTGCTGCCGAAGCGAGCATTACGTCGGATTCGCTTACGGCACCTACGCCGGAGTGAATGACGTTTACGCGGACTTCGCTTTCTTTCTTGTTCAGGGCAAGCAGGGACGAGGATACTGCTTCCACCGAGCCTTGAACGTCGGCTTTGATCAGGATGTTGAGTTCTTTGATGTCGCCTTCGTTGATCTGGTTGAACAAGTCGTCGAGCGAAACTTTCTTGCTGCGGATGAGTTCATTGCGCTGTTTTTCTATGCGCTTATCTGCGATAGTCTTGGCGAGTTTTTCATCGAGTACTGCCATTTCATCGCCTGCTTCAGGCACGTCGGAGAGGCCGAGTACTTCGACAGGCATGGACGGGCCGGCTTTTTTGACTTTTTCGCCGCGGTCGTTGACCATGGCGCGGACTTTGCCGTAAGTGGTGCCGGCGATTACGAAGTCGCCGATGCGCAATGTGCCGTTCTGCACGAGTACGGATGCTACAGGGCCGCGGCCTTTGTCGAGGCGTGCTTCGATGATTACGCCGCGAGCGTCGCGGTTGGGGTTAGCTTTGAGTTCCTGCACTTCAGCTACGAGCAGTATCATTTCCAGAAGATCGTTGATGCCCATTTTCTTTTTGGCGGAAACGGGTACCATGATGGTCTGGCCGCCCCATTCTTCGGGGATCAGTTCGTGTTCAGCGAGCTGCTGCTTTACGTGGTCGGGATTTGCGCCCGGCTTATCTATCTTGTTGATGGCTACGACGATCGGCACTTTAGCTGCTTTGGCATGGTTGATGGCTTCGAGCGTCTGCGGCATTACGCCGTCGTCAGCTGCGACTACGAGCACGGCGATGTCCGTTACCTGAGCACCGCGGGCACGCATAGCAGTGAACGCTTCATGGCCCGGCGTATCGAGGAATACGATCTTCTGGCCGTTGCACATTACCTGATATGCACCGATGTGCTGAGTGATGCCGCCGGCTTCGTTCGAGGTTACGGAAGTCTTGCGAATGGCATCGAGCAGGGAAGTCTTGCCGTGGTCGACGTGGCCCATTACAGTTACAACCGGCGGGCGCAGTACGAGCTTTTTCGGATCGTCTTCGATTTCCGGAATTTCCGTCAAGTCTACTTCCGGCGGCAGTTCTTCGGTCGCAATGCCGAATTCGCCTGCGACCAGTGTAGCCGTATCGAAGTCGAGTTCCTGATTGATCGTCGCCATCGTGCCCATCAGCATGAGCTTTTTGATGACATCGCTGACAGGATAGGTCATCTTGCTGGCGAGTTCTTTGACCGTTACGATTTCGCCGATTTTGATATGCTTAGGACGGATTATTTCCTGCGGCTTATTTTCTACGGCAGGT
This sequence comes from uncultured Selenomonadaceae bacterium, assembly GCA_958415865.1. Lineage (GTDB taxonomy): Bacteria > Bacillota > Negativicutes > Selenomonadales > Selenomonadaceae > Megamonas. Next base: position 3,652 of record CATYZV010000126.1, on the reverse strand, counting down.
TTGTTGTTTCTGCCTCTGCCGCGCTGCTTGCTGCCGAATCTATTATTGCTGTAGCTGTTATTGCTGCGGCTGTTTCTGCCGGTACTGCGGTTGCTGTGGCCTGCGTTTTTGCCGCTGTTATTATTGCGCGCGCTGCTATTGCGGCTGCGGTTTTTATTGTCATTGCTGCGATTATTGTCGGAAACAGCTGATGCGCTGCGTGCCGGCCTAGCTGATGCAGAAGAGGTATTCGTTCTGCGGCTGTTGTGCGATGCAGTGCTGCGCTGCTGGGAATTATTGCTGCGGCTGTTTTCGCCGCTGCCGCTGCGGCGGTTGTCATTGCGATTGCTTTCGCTGCGCTGGCCTCTATTTGCGCCGCTGTTATTGGAGCGGGCAGATCTAGCGGCAGTGCCGCCGGCGTTGGTGCCGGACTGAGCAGTTCTCTGTCTGCTGTTATTATTGTTATTTCCGGAAGCATTGGCACTGCCGGAATTATTTCTGCGCTGTCCGCCGCGGTGCGTCCTTCTTCTATTTGTGCCGGAGCCGGCAGTATTCATAGTATCTTTTTCTTTCGTATTATTGTTGTTTTCTTTATTCACGGTAATAGCTATAACCTCACGTTCTTTCTCTCCAATCAGATTTATCTATCCATACTCTGTTGGAATCGTAAAAAAACTATATTGCTGATACCTTCATCGAGATATCAAATTCAATTATCCAAAATCTTCAGCACTGCTTGGCGAAAACCGTCGTCGCAGACTGCTGCCGCGGCTCTGTCAGTCTTGCCGATACAGCCCGCAAGCTCGTCTTTCGTCAGTGTGGTCTTTCTTAGCATGACTTTAGCAGATGCTGCCATCTTTTCGTATTTTGCCTGTGTCGCTTCGGATACATCCACGGCGAGCAGCAGCAATTTTATATTGTTTCTGCCGCTCAGGGCCTTTTCGATGACGAATTCACCGGACATTATCTTTCCTGCTTTGCAGGCTATGCTCAATAGATTTTGCAATTTTATATTTTTACTGTTGTTCATCTAGCTGGCTAAATTCCTTCTGCAATTCTTCGTAAACCGATTTGTCAATAGGGCATTTAAAGGATTTTTCCAAGCGATGCTGCTTAACCGCTTCGTTGAGGCAGTTTATATCGCGGCAAATGTACGCACCGCGGCCGGATTTCTTGCCGGTGGCATCGACGGAGAAAACGCCTTCAGGGCTTCTGACAATGCGGATCATATCGCGCTTGTTGTGCGGCTGCTGACAGCCGATGCAGAGGCGCACGGGAAGTTTTTTCATGGTGAAAACCTCCTAGGCTCAGTCTACGGAGAAAGAATCTTCACTGACTACATCGACATTGACCATGCCGTTATCATCAGCATCGAAATTTTCTTCTGCTGCCTGAGATTCGCTCTTGATATCGATCTTCCAGCCGGTGAGCTTGGCTGCGAGGCGGGCATTCTGTCCTTCCTTGCCGATGGCGAGCGACAGCTGGTAATCGGGCACGATGACGCGCGACATCTTCTTTTCTTCGTTGACTGCTACGGAAACGACCTTAGCAGGGCTCAGCGAATTGGCGATGTATTTTGCCGGATCTTCATTCCATTTTACGATGTCGATTTTTTCGCCGCGCAGTTCGTCGACGACAGCCTGTACGCGCTGGCCTTTCTGACCTACGCAGGAGCCGACGGGATCGATGTTTTCATCGGCGGAGTAGACAGCGATTTTAGAGCGCATACCGGGTTCGCGTGCCACGGATTTGATTTCTACCATGCCGTCGTGAATTTCAGGCACTTCCAGTTCAAACAGGCGTTTTAAAAGGCCCGGATGCGTGCGCGAAACGAGTATTTGCGGTCCTTTGTTCGTGCGTTTTACTTCCACTACATAGACTTTGATGCGGTCGTTGTGGTTGTAATGCTCAGTCGGAATCTGCTCGGACGGAGTCAGCAGAGCTTCTGTCTTGCCGAGGTCGATGAATACGTTGTGCCCTTCCATGCGCTGCACGATACCAGTCATGATATCGCTGGAGCGGTTGGAATACTCTTCGTAGATTATGCCGCGTTCAGCTTCCCTGATGCGCTGCACTACGACCTGTTTTGCCGTCTGTGCCGCTATGCGCCCGAAGTTGGCAGGCGTAACTTCGATTTCTACGACATCGCCGACGATGTAATTTTCACTGAGCTTATGAGCGTCTTCGAGCGAGATTTCCGTAACTTTGTTTTCTACTTGTTCTACGACTTTTTTCTGGGAATAGACATGAAAATCGCCGGTAGCTCTGTCGAGGAATACGCGCACATTAGATGCTGCGTTAAAATTGCGCTTGTAAGCCGATACGAGTGCAGCTTCTACTGCTTCAAACAGAATTTCCGGTGCGATGCCTTTTTCCTTTCCAACTTCTTTTAACGCTTGTAAAAAGCCCTTGTCTTTGGTTGCCAATTTCGTTTCTCCTTAAATTTTAAAAATCAATATGCAGCCTTACTACTGCTATGTCCTTCAAAGGCAGTTCTTTTGTTTCGTCAATAGTGATAGTGTCCTTTGTATAACCCGTCAAAGCTCCGGTGATATTCTTTTCGCCGTCTATTGCTTTGTACAAGGTAACATCTACCTGTTTGCCCAGTTCACGCTTGAAGTCCTTTTCCTTCTTCAGCGCGCGGTCAAGGCCCGGAGAGGACACCTCCAAGATGTAGCGGTCATTTAAGATATTCAGCTTGTCGATCGGTTCATCCAGCATACCGCTGACTTCCTGACAGTCATCGAGGCCTACGCCGCCTTCTTTGTCGATGTAAATGCGCAAAAACCAGTCTCTTTCCTTCACGTATTCTACATCAACGAGTTCGTATGGCGTATCGGCAAGAATTTTTTCCGCCAGATTTTCCACTGCGACTTCTACACGATTAGCCATTAAATCACCTCCAGCACTACCCTTAATATAAAGTAAAGAGTGGGCGCATACCCACTCTTTACGAATAGTCAAATTAACTTCTTTAAATAGTATAGCACACAAGGACATCCTTTGCAAACAATTTATTTTCTGCGCCGCAGTGCGTCGAGCTTTGCCATGACACTGTCGTCAATGCGCGATCCTATTTCGCTGCGCTTGATGGGCAGTGCGTCCTTGTTCGTGTATTCCTCCTTGATGTGCTTCTTGCTGCGCTTGACGCTGCGCAATAGCTCCTTTGCCGTGATGCGGTAGGCACCTGCGCCGAGTATCAAGCTCTGCTCTGCACCGTCGGAGGTTACGACGTAGACTTCCTTGCCGTAGTAGCGGCTCGATTCGTATGCAGTGCGCTCGATGTAGCTGTCCGCCGTTTCTTTCTCTTTGGTGTAGACTACTTTACAGTTAGGAGATTTTTTTTCTTCATTTTCTTCGCCGGTAACGTACTGAGCGTCAAACACGATCGTTACATCGTATTTTTCATACTGCCCGTACTCCATCAAGGTATGAATCAATTTGTCCCGCGCGTGTTCCAAGTCGACTTTGCTCAGTGCAATAAGCTCCGGCCAGGCGTTAATGACATTGTAGCCGTCGACGATCATATGTCTTTCAAATTTATTAGGTGTCAGGTACGTCCTGCGCCTCATCGCTCATCATCTGCCTTATGGTATAATTACTCTTGACAATAATTATATCATAATTGTGCCGATAGTTGTTAGTATCTGATTATTATCGTGAATTTGAAAAT
>CATYZV010000125.1 GCA_958415865.1 uncultured Selenomonadaceae bacterium | reverse complement strand
ACACTAAGGTATTATACGAGCAAGATACATATATTGAGATTTGGCACTAAATGATGAGGATACCTGCCTATCAGAGATTTTAATTAATTTGGGAGATGAGATTTTGCGTTTTTGGTACAAAGTTCACAAATGGATCAGCTTCGTCTGTGCTGTATTCTTTCTATTGCTATGCCTGACGGGCTTGCCTCTGCTGTTTAAATCAGAGATTCAGCAGGCAAATCAAGTGCAAAGGCAGCCTATGCAGATGATGAACACAGATTACGCTGATATATGGGAGCAGCTGCCTGACGGCACTGCCGCTGTCAAACAGAAATATCCTGATAAGGACCTCAAATCCATATCCGTGATGCACGGGCAGCTATTGTTCCGCGTGCAGGATAAAAACGATGCTGCTCCGGTGCGTGCCAGAATGGGCATGGGCGGCGAACAGCTTGCTTACAATGCGCAAAGCGGCACGCTGAGCAGTTCCCATAGCGGTGTGAAGTCGCAGGCTGTCAGCAGTTTTATGCACACAATGCACCGCCTGCATATGTACTTTGGACTGGGCCGTCCCGGCATGATATTTCTGGGGCTTATGTGCTTTTTGAGCTTTTTATCCGTCGTATCGGGCATAATACTCTACAAGCCGTTTATGCGGCGCGAATCCTTCGGAGAAATAAACAGGCGCACGCCGGCTGCTAAATGGTTTTCCTGGCATAAATTTTTAGGTATTTCGACAGGGCTTTGGGCAGCTGTGATGTGCTGGAGCGGTGTGATGATAGTCGTATTTTCGCTAAGCTACGGTGCGTACATCGAGCAGTCCAAGGCGGAATCCGTCAAGCATATTCCGCCAAATGCACGGACTGAAGATGTGAGCATTGCTCAGGCAGCTGATTTAATTCACAAGCAATTCGATGATAAATACATCGTGTCTATAGATCTGCCCGATAAAGCAAATTCCGGTCAATACGTATTCTACCTGACCGAGGTACGTCCGCAGCCTGCCGATTACATGGGACAGATGGTATTCGTCAATGCTGATGGAGACGGCAGGATGGTCTACTTCACGCGCCAGCTGCCTCTCTACCTGCCGTTTACAGCTTTGATGCTGGATATGCACATTCACAACCACGATCTGATTGCATTGAAAATCATCTGGGCACTGCTCGACATAGCAGTGATCATCATGATAATCTCCGGCTTTATCGGCTGGTACCGCAGGTATTACAAGCAGGCAGTAAACACATCTTCAAAACAGCTGAAATCATATACGGCTGAGCTTGCAAATAGTAAAATCTGGCGGGTGCCAGCTGTCATAGCGGCATTATCTGCCGCCGCTATGGTACTGCCGCTGATCAGTGCAGCTTTATCATGGCTAAGTGTGCTCTCTTGGCTAATAGCTGTTGTCTTGTCTATATTGATTTACATCAAACATAGATAGCATTTTTCTCAAAAGATGATATAATAAGAAACAACTGTTCATACAGCATTATTAAGGAGGAATCATCGCTTGAAATGGGCTGAGATTAGCATTCAAACTTCACACGAGGCTACGGAAGCGGTAGCAGAGATTTTCTACGAACTGGGCGCGGCAGGCGTGCTGATTGAAGACCCGGAGCTGGTCAACGATTACATTCGCTCAGATGCTTGGGATTACACGGATATTCCGCTTGCTGAAGAAACCGACACGGTAACGGTCAAGGGCTGGCTGCCGGAAGACAATACGCTGCCGGGTAAGATGGAGCAGCTCAGGCTGCGCATGGATGAAATGGGCCGGTTCCTCGACAAGGGAACGGGAGCTATCGCCTGCAGTGAAATTCAAGACGAGGATTGGGCGAACAACTGGAAGGCGTATTTTCACCCGGAAAAAATCGGCGAACGCATCGTCGTAAAGCCGTCTTGGGAAGAATATGCTCCCTCCGGCGATGAAATCGTCATCGAGCTGGACCCCGGCATGGCATTCGGCACGGGCACTCATGCGACGACTTCGATGTGCGTGAACTTTCTCGAAGAATACGTGCAGCCGGGCATGACAGTGTTCGATGTGGGCACGGGCAGCGGCATTCTCGCCATAACAGCGGCAAAGCTCGGTGCAGCTCAGGTGCAGGCAGCCGATTACGACAGCGTGGCTGTGAAAGTGGCGGCTGAAAATATCGCCGAAAATAATGAAACGGAAAAAATCAATATCTTCCAGAGCGACCTGCTTCAAAACATGACCGGCAAAGCTGATTTAATCATCGCGAATATCATAGCCGACATCATCATCCGCATGTTTAACGATGTGGATGCCTACTTGAATGAAAACGGCGCGATACTGACGAGCGGCATCATCGCCGACAGGATTAAGGACGTGATCGAAGCGGCTGAAAAGGCAGGCTTTGCCGTGGATAAGATGAATGAAAAGGCAGGCTGGGCGGCTATTGTATTCCGCCGCGCTGCTGAAATGAAAGGCTGATCCATGCGGCGTTTATTTATTGAAGACATTATCGACTTAGAAAAAAATGATGCTGCTATTGAAATAACGGGCAGCGATGCGAATCATCTGCTCTACGCTATGCGCGTGCGCCCCGGACAGCAGTTTACCATCGTGGATAAAAAAGGGCAGGTCGTGCTAGCGGAAGTCGTTAGCTGCACCAGCGATACGGTCAGCTTAAGATGCTGCGGCAAAGTAGAGGACGGCGACACCGAGCCGCCTATCTCTGTGGTCGTAGCGCAGTGCCTGCCCAAGGGCGACAAGATGGACTACATCGTGCAGAAGGCTGTAGAACTCGGTGCCGATGAAATAGTGCCGACTGTCAGCCGCCACTGCGTGGTCAAATACGATGCTAAAAAGCGGCAGGCGCGCCGTGCCAAGTGGCAGAAGATCAGCGATGAAGCCGCCAAGCAGTGCGGTAGAACGGCTCTGCCGACCGTCGCTGCCGTTACGGAACTAACTGAGCTTATGCAGCTCTATCCCGATCATGTAAAACTCGCCTGCTACGAAAGCGAAACACAGCAGGGCTTAAAAGAGGCACTGCAAAAATGCAGCGGCGATAAATATCTATTGCTGATCGGTCCGGAGGGCGGCTTTGCGCCGGAAGAAATCGCCCTTTGCAAAGAACACGGCTTTATCAGCATCAGCTTGGGCAGACGCGTACTGCGCACCGAAACGGCTTCACTTGCCGCACTTGCCGCGCTGATGTATGAAAAAGGCGATTTAAGTTAATTTAGATGAATCGAAGAAAGGGCATCTGTCTTAGATGTCCTTTCAATAAAAATACCGATATATACTTCTCAATTTAGAAAGGAAAGTGAAATTTTGCCGAGAGTTGCTTTGACAACCTTGGGCTGCAAAGTCAATCAGGTTGAAACCGAGACCATGGAGGGTCTATTTCGCAAAGCCGGCTATGAAATCGTAGATTTTGCAGAGCCGGCTGATTTTTATGTCATAAATACGTGTTCCGTAACGCATCTGGGCGAGCGCAAATCGCGCCAGCTCATCCGCCGCGCCAACCGCTTAAACGATAAGGCTATAATAGCTGTTACGGGCTGCTATGCGCAGGTCGCCTCTGATGAGATCAGCGCGATAGAGGGAGTGCGCGTCATCATCGGCACGCAGGAACGCTCGCGCATCGTGGAGCTGGTAGAGCAGGCAGCGCGCGAGGACGGGCTTATAAATGATGTCTACGATATCATGCAGACGCGCGAATTTGAGGATATTCCGTTTTACGGCTCGCCGCACAGGACGCGCGCTTTTTTGAAGATACAGGACGGCTGCTGCAACTTCTGCTCTTTCTGCATAATACCGTATGCGCGCGGCCCTATCCGCTCGCGCTCACTTTCCGGCATCAAAGACAGCGTGGACAAGCTCGTCGCGGAAAACTTTCATGAAGTGGTGCTGACAGGTATCCATCTGGGTATGTACGGCCGCGAGAAAAAAGAAGAAAAACTGACTCTAGCCGATGCCGTGCAGACGTGCCTTGACAATCCCCGCTTGAAGCGCGTGCGCCTCGGCTCGCTGGAATCCGTGGAGATATCGCCGCGCCTTTTGCAGATGATGAAAGAGGACAAGCGGTTTGCGCATCATTTCCACCTGCCGCTTCAGTCCGGCAGCGATACCGTGCTTAAGGCTATGAACCGCCATTACCTGACAGAGGATTTTAAACGGCTCATCGAACACATCCGCGCCGAAATTCCCGATGTCGCCATCTCGACTGATATCATCGTCGGCTTCCCCGGCGAAACGGAGGAACTGTTCGCCGAAAGCCTCGCCTTTGCCCGCAGCATAGGCTTTGCCAAGATGCACGTATTCCCCTATTCCAAGCGCAAGGGAACACCGGCTGCCTCCATGGACAATCAAGTCGATGAAGCCGTTAAAAAACAGCGCGTGCATCGGATGCAGCAGATGGCAGAGCAGTCCGCCCGCGAATTTCACGAACAGTTCCTCGGCAGACAATTCGATGTACTGTTTGAGCAGGAACACGGCGGCCTTACGGAAGGACTTACGAGCAATTACATCAAAGTCTACGTGGAAGGCTCCGTGCCCTCCGGTGAAATCCACACAGTTAAGCTGATGGCATTATACAAAGACGGAGTTCGCGGAAAAATTATTGCCTGAAAAAAAGGGATTTGCCGATAGAAGGCGAATATACTACATTAATGACCCGGATATGGTTAACTTTTGATAAAGATTGCGTTAAGATTTTGTCAAATAATATATGCCCGGACATTGTTAAGCTGAAATTTTCTTTCCCAAAAGGGGGTGCAATAGATGTCAGATAATTGTATTTTCTGCAAGATAGCCCACAAAGAAATACCGACAAATCCTGTCTACGAGGACGACAGCGTCATCGCTTTCAACGACCTCGAACCGCAGGCTCCGGTACACGTGCTGATCATTCCTAAAAAGCACATCGCCAGTCTTTTAGCTTTGACTGATGAAGACAAAGAACTGCTGGCGCACATCACCTGCGATGTGATACCGCAGCTTGCCAAAAAGCTCAATGTAGCGGAAAAAGGCTTCCGCACAGTTGTCAATACAGGCGCAGAAGGCGGACAGACGGTGCAACACCTTCACTTCCACCTCATCGGCGGCCGTTCCATGCAGTGGCCTCCGGGATAATCGCAAGATTATTGCCCTTAATAGTTGACAATTAGCATATCCGCAATGTATAATATTCGGGTATGATTAATAAGTACAACACTCCCGTGTTAGGTGGAGGGGAGGGAAATTATAAATGTCATCTGAAATCAAAGTTGGTAAAAACGAAACAATCGACAGCGCACTCCGCAGATTTAAACGTACCTGCCAGAAAGCCGGTACTTTAGCAGAAGTTAGAAAACGCGAACATTATGAAAAACCGAGCGTAAAACGCAAGAAAAAATCAGAAGCTGCTAGAAAACGCAGATACAGAGCTTAATCAAGCCCTGATTCGGAGGTAATTCATATGTCGCTCAAAGCTCAGCTGATGGAAGATATGAAAGCTGCCATGAAGGCAAAAGAAGCAGGCAAACAGAAGCTCGCTGTAATCCGCATGGTTCGTTCAGCTATCCGCCAGACTGAAATTGATGGTAAAAAAGAACTTGATGATAACGATGTAATCGCATTGATCAGCAAAGAAGTCAAGATGCGCAGGGATTCTATCGAAGAATTCAAAAAAGGCGGCCGCCAGGATCTCGTCGACCAGACAGAAGCCGAAATCGCCGTTTTAATGCCGTATCTGCCTCAGCAGCTCAGTGAAGATGAAGTCAGAGCACTCGTCAAGGAAGCTATCGCCGCAACCGGAGCATCCACGCCCAAGGATATGGGCAAGGTCATGGGCAAACTCATGCCCAAGGTCAAAGGACGCGCTGACGGCAAGATGGTAAATACCATTGTCAGAGAATTATTGGCTTAAAAATCGTATATGCGATGTGAAGACAGACAGAATTCAGAAATTGAGTTCTGTCTGTTTTTGTATTGCGTAATAAGACGTATTCTATTAATACGTATTGAAAGTATACGTATCTGATGATATAA
>CATYZV010000124.1 GCA_958415865.1 uncultured Selenomonadaceae bacterium | reverse complement strand
ATTATACACCTAACTACAATAAATTATTATAGTTCATATGCTTAATCAGTAAACTATTTTTATCTTTGAGCAAATTTTTTATCCTGCCTTGTTCTGCAATCCTGCCCTTATCCATTATGATGACCTCATCAAAGTAATCAACAATGCTCAGATCATGCGACGTAACGAGCAGTGCCGCATCATCTGAAAAGGCAGTCAGCTGCTCCATAAAGCGGCGCGCTGAATAAATATCCAGACCCGCAGTAGGCTCATCGAGCAGCACTATATCTCTTTTTTCTGCTGTGCAAAGCGCGAGCTGAAGCCTGCGCCGCTGGCCGCCCGACAAATTCGTACCGCCGCTTTCCGGCATATAATCCAAGTCATCTAGCAAAAACGGCTCATTTAGACCTACACGCTTCAAAGATGCTATGATTTCATCATCACTTATAGCAGGATGCAGCATTTGAAAATTATCGCGCAGGCTCATACGGAAAATATGATGCTCTTGGAACGATGCGGCAAAATGGCTGCGCACTTCTTCAGCTTCCATCTTGCTGTACGGCCTGCCGCCGATAAATAATTCCCCGGCAGAAGGCAGTATCATGTCCGTCATCGCGTATAAAAGCGTAGATTTGCCGCAGCCGCTGCTGCCTAAGAGCAGCGTCTTTGTACCTCTGTGCAGGGAAAAAGTCATATTGCGGCAGACAGCCTCTCCGCCATAGCCGCAGCTTAGATTGACGGCACTGAAGACTGCCCTCTCGTCAAGGCAGCGTTCAGCAGCATCAGCTTTTTTATCACCATGCTGATAAAACGGCTGCAATTTATGCCAGCTTGCCGCAGCTTCTGCCAGCTGTTCCGTAAGCTCAGGCAGCGCCATCAGAAGTTCCAGCACAGCCTGAGCCGTCAGCATCATGCAGATCGCCGCCGGAGCACTAAAACTTCTGAGGGAAACAGCCTGCACTAAAATCAAGATGAGCAGTACGAAAAAAACTCCCATGAGCAGCTCACAGCTCAATTTAATGCGGCTCTTCAGGCAAAAACATTTTTCGCGCCAATTCTGATACGCCTCGATAGAAGACTTTGCATCGCGCAGGCGTGCCTGATTCCAGCCAAAGACCCGCAGCTGCTCTGAACCTTCGTAAAGCTCCAGCACATCCTGCGCCAGCTCTAACGGCGGCTCTATCTGCTGCCGGTACAGCTGCCAAGCAATATAAGGCACAAACAGCACAAAAGCGATCCATGCCGCGGCGATGACAGCAGCTAAGGGCCGGCTGTAAAAACCGAGCCATACGGCTGCAAGCCAAGCGATCAACGTCGCTGTAACAGGAGACAGTGCACAGCGCAGCACGCTGTCGCGCAGAGAGTCAACGGCACTGACGATGATATCAAACGCATCACCGTTTGCCGTTTGGCGGCGAAAGGGCAGAGACGCGATGACATGGCGCAGTGCGCCCGTGCGAAAACGCCCGAACAGGGCAAAGCCTGCCTGATGCGTCATATACCTGTCAGCGTAGCGGAACACAGCGCGCATTATGCCGCAAAAGCGCACGCCGAGTATCGCAAGGGACAAAGTATACAGCGGCGGCTGAAGTGAGGCACTAGCGATAAGCCAAGCAGATAAGCTCATAAGCCCCACCGAACTCGCCGAAGCCGCCGTCCCGGCAAGCACAGCCAAGACGACTGAGAAAAACACGGGACGCAGTACATTTTTCAATTCATCAGTCATCGCGTTTTCTCCTCGTTTCTTTGCTGTGCCGCCGCTGTCAATTCGGCATAAGCTCCGTTCTTTTCTATCAGTTCCGCCGGGCTGCCTTCTTCCAGCAGCCTGCCGTTTTGTATCATTATGATCTTGTCGGCGCGCTCAATGGTGTGCAGACGGTGCGCTATTATGAGCACCGTAGCTTTGCCGCGCAGTCCGTCCAAGATAGAGCTTATCAATTCTTCATTCTGCCTGTCGAGATTTTCCAGCGGCTCATCTAAGAGCAATAGCTTGGGGCGGCACAGCAGTGCCCGTGCCAGACCCAAACGCCTCTTTTGCCCGGAGCTGAGCTTGATGCTGCCGCCGATGATGCTGTCGTAGCCCTGCGGCAGCGATGATATGAACTCATCTAAATTCGCCTGCTCTGCCGCCAGTATGATATCCTCCATACTGCATTTTCTGCCCATCGCTATATTGTCCCTAAAGCTCGCCGAAAAGACGTACGGCTCCTGCGCCGCCCAGCCGACGCTATACCGCCACGCTGCTTCATCTATATTTTCAAGCTCTATACCGTCGATGATTATTCTGCCGGCATCGGGCCTCAGCAGTCTCAGCAGCAGTTTAAATGCCGTCGATTTGCCCGCTCCGTTGACACCGGCGATGACTGCCTGTGTGCCGCTGTCTATCGTAAAGCTCAAGCCGTTCAAGCCGCTGCCGTTTTCGTAAGTGTAATGCACATCGTCAAACAAAATACGCGGTGCCGCCGTCATTTTTATTTCAGCTGCCGGTTTATTTTTCTGCTCACACTCCGTCTGCTCTAGCTGCTTTTGCAAAGCGTAGATTTCGGCAGAAGCGGTAATGCCGTTCATAGCCTCGTGAAATGCCGCACCGAACTGGCGGAAAGGCTGGTAAAACTGCGGAGCTATCAGCAGCATGAAGAACACCGGCAGAAATTGAGCTTCTCCGTAGATTAAGCGCAGCCCGATATTCACGGCAATCACCGCTATGCTCAGCGTGGAAATGAACTCCAGCATAAACGCCGACAAAAAAGCAATCCGCAGCACTTTCAAAGTAGCACGGCTGAACTGCTCTCCGTTGGCGGCTATCTGCTGCAGCTGTCTCTGTGCCTGATTGTACGCTTTTAAGACTAAAAGCCCCGGCAGAAGATCTGCCATGTACGAAGTCAATTTCATGAACGTCTGCCACTGCCGCTTATTTTCCTTGTCAGCCATCTTACCGATCAATATCATGAACAGCGGTATCAGCGGAGCCGTGAAAAGGAAGATAAGCCCCGAAATCCAATCGCTGGCAAAAGCACAGGTGAGCAGCACGATAGGAAATACAGCGAGCATCCCCATCTGGGGCAGAAAACTCGATATATACGCATCGAGCTTGTCCACGCCGCGCGTTATGAGTGCCAGCCATTGACCCTGCACCATATTTTTGCCGAGCCGCTGTCTATGCACGAGGGCCTGCAGCAGCATCGCACGCAGCCTGCCCTGCACCTGCTGAGAGATCATCTCTATACGCACACGGCTGTAATGGGCAAGAATAGCTTTAAACACCAAAAAGAAAAACAGCAGCACCGTAAAAGGAGCTGCTGTATCAATGCTGAGCTGAGCTTTAAGCAGGCGGTCAGCCAAATACGCCGTAACGTATGAAGCACCGGCCATCAGCACCGCCTGCACTGCATCTGATGCTAACATCAGATACAAATACTTTTTAAACGGCAGAATATCCTTGCATATATTTTTATCTATCATAATCTGTCGCTATTCTGTTATATCAATAATTTACATCCTTGTGGCTCACGCGCTTTCTGAATACCCAGTAAGTCCACGCCTGATAAGCCAATACCACCGGCACAAAGCATACAGCCGCTATAGTCATGATAGTCAGCGTGTATTCTGTCGAAGACGCATTGTAAATGGTGAGGCTGGATTCAGGATTCAAAGTGGAGATGAGGATGCGCGGGAACAGTCCGGCAAATACCGACACCGTCGTGAAGACGATGGCGAGCGATGAAGCGATAAATGCCTTGACATACTGCTTTTTGAGATAGAGCAGAGCGATGGAAGCGACGAACACAAGTGCTGCCAATACCATTGCTGCTGCGGAAATAATGCTGTTCCACATATCGGTGTTGAATACGGTCAGCACCATGCAGATGACGTAGAAAATCGCAGCCGTGCCGCCGAGGCATACACCGACGATGCGCAGGCGTTCAATCATCTTCGTATCAGCTAAGCGCAAGGTCAAAAACGATACGCCATGGTAAGCGAATACCAAGACAAAAGTTATGCCGCCGACGATGGTGTAGACAGACAGCAGATCGAAGAACGAGCCCATGTAAATCTTTTCACCGCTGATGGCAAAGCCTTTCATCATATTCGTAACAGTAACGCCCCAGAGAAATGCAGGCAGAGCACTGCCGATGAAGATGAGCCAATCCCAGGTGCTGCGCCAAGCTTCGCATTTGTGCTTGCTGCGCAGTTCAAAAGCCACGCCGCGCACGATTAGGCCGAACAGCATCAAGAACAATGCCATGTAGAGCATACTGAACATCGTAGCATACACGTGCGGGAAAGCGGCAAACATCGCACCGCCTGCCGTGATCATCCAAACTTCATTGCCGTCCCAGACAGGGCCGATCGTGTTGATCAACAGGCGGCGTTCCGTATCGTTTTTGCCGAAGAAAGGCAGCACCGTGCCCACACCGTAGTCAAAGCCTTCGAGGAAGAAAAAGCCGATGAATAACACTGTTACCAGCACGAACCAGATAATCTGCAAAGTAGCTAAATCCATTATGCTTCGCCTCCTTCTTTGGCATCTGCATTAGCGTCTTTATGAACGAATTTCACAGCCACAGTCAAAGCGGCTACAGCCAAAACAGCGTAGATCAGCGTGAAGCCGATCAGCGTCGTCAGCACTTCTGCACTCGATATATTGCGCGATACAGCATCAGATACCTTCTGAAGGCCCGATACCATCCACGGCTGGCGGCCGGCTTCCGTCAGTATCCAGCCGAAAGTATTGGCGATAAACGGCAGCGGCAGCATCAAGACGAGCAGCTGAAGCAGGCATTTACTGTTCTGTAGCATATCCTTCTTGAGCAGAAAAGCTGCAATTAAGAGCAGCAGCAGCATAGCTCCGCCGCAGCCGATCATGATTCTAAAGCCCCAGAACATCAGCAGCACATTGGGCGTGTAGTTGTCCCATCCGTACTGATCATTATACTGCGCCTGAAGTTCGTTAATGCCCTTTACTTCCCCGCTCGGCGTGTTGTAAATCATCATCGAAAGCACAGCCGGGACCTGAATTTCACTCGTATTCACTTTATTTTCCGGGTCGATGCTTGCAACGATCGTAAACGGTGCCGGATCAGCAGTATCCCAGAGAGCTTCCATAGCCGCCGTCTTCATCGGTACATTTTTGCCGATGAACTGAGCCTGCATATGTCCGCTGCCCATTACGAGGAACACGCCTATAAGGCTGTAAATAACGCCCGCTTTAGCAGCTGTTTTAAACGTATCCACATTTTCACCGCGCAGCATTTTATACGCACTGACAGAAACGACGACGATGCCGGCAGTAACCACGCCGCTCAGCACCACATGAGCGTACTGTCCGGGCAGGTAGGGATTCGTGAGAATAGCGAGAAAATCCGTCATTTCCGCACGGCCGTTTTGAATCACGTAGCCGACAGGATTCTGCATGAATGAATTTGCCACCAAAATCCAAAATGCCGAGAGGCTGCTGCCGAAAGCGACGAGCCAGATAGAAAGACAGTGCAGCTTCTTGGACAGATGCTTTTCACCGAATATCCAAACACCTAAGAAAATAGATTCGAGGAAGAAAGCCGTCAGAGCTTCCAAGGCAAGCGGCGCACCGAAGATATCGCCCATGAACCTAGAGTATTCCGACCAGTTCATGCCGAAGTGAAACTCCTGCACGATACCCGTAACAACGCCCATGGAAAAAGATACCATAAATAATTTTCCGAAGAACTTAGCCAGACGCTTGTAGACGACCTTGTCTGTCCTTAAGTACATCGTCTGAATGATAGCGACGAATAGTGCCAAGCCGATCGACAGCGGCACAAATAGGAAATGATAAATTGTAGTGATTGCAAACTGCAGTCTCGATAGAGTAATTACATCCATCTTTTTTCGACCTCCTTTATTTAATTACACACTTACGTTTTAGTATAATTTAAAAGACAAGCTAATGCAACAAAAATTCAAATATATTATTATCGAATAATAATTATCACAGATTATATAGCAAAAACAGCATCTTGCAATTCTCTGCTGAAAATTTAGCGTGA
>CATYZV010000123.1 GCA_958415865.1 uncultured Selenomonadaceae bacterium | reverse complement strand
GGTTTATAATTTTTATGGAAAAGCTTCTCTGGGAATTTGATTTTATAGAAAGGTGTTGGTTATGGTGTTGGCGGAGGTTGCTAATTATATTAATACTCTTGGCAGGTTTTTGGGCTGTCGTGATTTGGATGAGTTGAGCGGTGCTTGTCTGGCTAGAAGGTTTGGGATTAATAGGGCGGATGTGGGTGTGCTGTTCGGCGGTTCTATTGTTCATGGCGGTGATGTGTTTGCTCGGATGATGCGTGGAAATCTGGCTAGAAGGTACATGATTGTCGGCGGTGCGGGTCATACGACGGAGAGTTTGCGTGGTCAATTCAAGGCTGTTTGTCCTGAAATGGAGGTTGAAGGGCGCAGTGAGGCTGAGTGTTTTGCTGGTTATCTGCGTCTTAAATACGGTTTGACGGCGGATTATCTGGAGACGCGCTCTACGAACTGTGGGAACAATATCACTTTTTGTCTGGATTTGCTGCGCAAGAACGGTGTTGCGCTTAGCAGTATTATTTTTGTTCAGGATGCGTCTATGCAGCGGCGCATGGATGCTGGTTTTAGGAAGTATCTGCCGGGTGATGTGCAGCTGATAAATTATGCTGCTTATGAGGCTGAGGCCGTTGTAAAGGATGGTACGCTGCAATTTGCTGAGGATATACTTGGTATGTGGGATATGAATCGTTATATTTCTCTGCTGCTGGGTGAAATTCCGCGCTTGAGGGATGATGCGCAGGGCTACGGGCCAAATGGGAAAGGCTTCATCGCTCATGTGGATATTCCGCTGGAAGCGGAGGATGCGTTTTGCTGTTTAAGTCAGGTGTATGCAGAGCTTGTGCGAAAAGCGGATGAGCGTTTTGCTCGGCCTATTTGATCTGTATATGGATTAGCATGTGGAATCGTGGTATGATATTTCTATTAATATAATATAGTGGAGGTTTTTTCATGGGATTGGAAATGAAACCTAAGGTGTCTTTCATCGGCACCGGAGTAATGGGCACGGGTATGATCTTGAATATAATGCAGGCCGGCTATCCGCTGACGATTTATACGCGCACGAAGAAAAAGGCTCAGCTTCTGCTTGAAGCAGGGGCAGCATGGGCATCTTCTCCTGCTGAGGCGGCAAAGGATGCGGATATTTTGATATCCATGGTCGGCTACCCGCGCGATGTGGAAGATATATATCTCGGCTCTAACGGTGTACTGACCACAATGAAGGGCGGCGGCATTGTCATCGACATGACGACTTCAGATCCTTCATTGGCACAGCGTATTTACACGGAAGCGTCCGACAAGGGTGTGTTCGCTCTCGATGCACCTGTATCCGGCGGTGATATTGGTGCTAAAAAAGGCACGCTCGCTATCATGGTCGGCGGAGATGAAATGGCTTATGAAAAGGCTCTGCCGATTTTTCAGGCGATGGGCAAGACCATCTGCTATTTCGGACAGGCGGGCAGTGGTCAGTACACGAAGATGTGCAATCAGATCGCTATTGCATCCAATATGATGGGTGTCTGTGAAGCGATTGCTTACGCAGAAAAATGCGGTCTTGATCCGCAGAAAGTACTCGATGTGATTTCAACGGGTGCAGCCGGTTCTTGGTCGCTGTCGAATCTCGCGCCGCGTATGCTCAAAAATGATTTCGCGCCGGGCTTTTTCGTAAAGCACTTCATCAAGGATATGAAGATAGCTCTCGATTCTGCCGCTCAGCTCAAGCTGCACCTGCCGGGTTTGGAGCAGGCGAAAAAACTCTATCAGCAATTATCTGATGAAGGCTGTGAAGACAACGGCACTCAGGCTTTGATCAAGTATTACCGCGGTCAATGGCAGTGAAATTCAACTGAATAAATAATTTTAGCAATAGAACCGCTTTCGCCGCGGTTCTATTTTTTATCATATTTTTGACAAAAAAATAAGCTGAATCCATATTTCAGGATTCAGCCAATCGGGGTTTATATTTGAAATGCCAATGGGATATATTCGATTAGTGATCAGTACTGTCTAGCTTTAGCCAGTTCTTTCAGGAGAGCTTCATAAGCATCCTGAACGCTCTTCTTCTTGGAAACAGCAGCCTGGCCTACACGCCACCAGTGGCCGTAGCCGTGAACCATGGTCTTGGGCAGAACTTTGATGTCGATGAGCGTAGAAACAGTCTGTTTCTTAGCATCTTCAAGAGCTGCCTTGAGTTCTTCAGCAGTGGTTACTCTATAGGTCTTGCAGCCGTAGGAAGCAGCGTTCATAGCGAAGTCAACGGGTACGAAGCCGCCGTCGAGTTTGCCGGTTTCGGGATTTCTGAATCTGAATTCAGTACCGAAGCTGCCCATGCCGTGTTCGATTTCGAGGTTGTTGATGCAGCCGAAAGTCATGTTGTCCATCAGGATGACATTGATCTTCTGGTGTTCCTGGATGGAAGTAGGCAGTTCGGAGTGCAGCATCATGTAAGAGCCGTCGCCGACCATGCTGTATACTTCTTTGTTGGGTTCAGCCAGTTTAACGCCGAGTGCAGCATTTACTTCATAACCCATGTTGGAGAAGCCGTATTCAACGTGGTAAGTGTTCGGAGCGTGTACACACCATGCTCTCTGAAGGTCGCCGGGCAGGGAGCCGGAAGCACCTACTACTACAGCGTCTTTGCCGATGGTTTCGTTTACGATGCCGAGTGCGCGGCTCTGAGTCAGGAAGGAACCGGTGATCTTATTGAATTCAGCGAATACTTTTTCAGTGTCGAGAGCATCGTCGATTTCAGGCACGAAATCTTTGCCGGTGTATTCTACATTGTAGAGGCGTTTAACTTCAGCAGCGTATTTAGCTTTAGCTTCTGCGATTTCAGTGGTGTAGCCGGATTTGTAGCCGGTTTTTTCCAGTGCAGCGTCGATGGCAGTCAGAGCTTCTTTAGCATCGGCTACGACTTTTACGCCGTCGAGTTTGTAAGCGTGGAATTCGGAAATGTTGATATTGAGGTATTCAACTTCAGGATTCTGGAAAATCCATTTGGAAGAAGTGGTGAAGTCAGTGTATCTGGTGCCGACACCGATTACGAGGTCAGCCTGTTTAGCGATTTCGTTGGCAGCGATGCAGCCCGTTTCGCCGATACCGTTCATGTTCATTGGGTCATCCCAAACGATAACGCCTTTGCCGGCCTGGGTTTCGCCGAAAGGAATGTTGTATTTGTGAGCGAATGCTTTAAATTCGTCCCATGCTTCAGAATATTTTACACCGCCGCCGCAGATCAGCATCGGTTTTTTCTTGCGGGTGATGATTTTGACAGCGTCTTCGATCATCGGCTTTGTTGCCGGGCGGCGTTCGATGCGGTGAACGCGTTTCTGGAAGAAGTATTCCGGATAATCGTATGCTTCACCTTCGGTGTCCTGCGGCAGAGCCAGAGTTACAGCACCGGTATCAGCAGGGTCGGTCAGCACGCGCATAGCATTGATGCAGGCAGTCATGAGCTGTTCGGGGCGCACGATTCTATCCCAGTATTTGCTTACGGGACGGAAAGCGTCGTTGGTGCTGAGGGACAGGTCATGCGGCTGTTCCATCTGCTGGAGTACGGGGTCCGGCTGGCGGGTTGCATAGACATCGCCCGGCAAAAAGAGTACGGGGATGCAGTTTGCGGTTGCGCAGGCAGCAGCCGTTACCATATTAGCAGCACCGGGACCTACGGAAGAAGTGCAGGCGTAGATCTGTTTTCTTCTCATCTGTTTTGCATAGCCCATAGCAGCCAGAGCCATGCCCTGTTCGTTGCGGCCCTGATGAACGATGAGGTCGCCGGCATCTTCTTCAAGAGCCTGGCCGAGGCCGATTACGTTGCC
The DNA here is from genome assembly GCA_958415865.1 of uncultured Selenomonadaceae bacterium. Classification (GTDB taxonomy): domain Bacteria; phylum Bacillota; class Negativicutes; order Selenomonadales; family Selenomonadaceae; genus Megamonas. The sequence continues at coordinate 2,270 of CATYZV010000123.1, read as the reverse complement.
GTGGCCGAAGATAGTGAAAATACCTTTGAACATTTTATTCTGTTTGCCATCGAATTCGATGTACTGATTGTTTAAGAATTTTACCAGAGCCTGAGCTACGGTAAGACGAATAGTTTTTGCCATTAGATTTTTCAATCCCTTCCGAATTTAAAATTTCCGTTCTATTTTTTGTGTTTCCGCAGTAGCTTATTCTAAAAACATCATCCTCATGTGCACAAAGATAGTATATTATGAGCAACTTTAGAACATATAGTGGTTATATTATAACACATAAGGATGATATTTAACAGCTGAAATTTGCGCTTATCTGCAAAATTTTTATTTCAAATCAATTACAGTACGATTTTCCATTCCACAGGAGTAATTACCTGTTCAGCGGAATGTTCTTTGATGAAAGCGTCGATAGCGGGAGCATCCTGCATAGCTTCCGAGCAGCTGTGGCTTGCAACGACCATAGCTGCATGAGCAGTGCCGTGGCGCAGGGAATCGGGCAGGCTCCAGCCTTCGAGCAGTCCATAGATGAATGCAGACGCATAAGCATCGCCGCCGCCGAAGGATTTGAGCAGTTTAATTTTGTAGGAATCAACTTTATACGCTTCTTTATCTGCACCGTAAGCAACAGAACCTTTTTTGCCGTGTTTGATGATTACGATCTGGTTGCCGTAGTTGAGGTATTTTTCAGCGATTTCGTAATCTGCTACATCGTTTTCTTCCGGCAGGTATTCAGTCAGGTTGAATTCTTCGCGGGAACCGATGATAACGTCGCTCATGCGGCCTACGAGGGAATAGTAAACAGCAATATCGGCTTTGCTTCTCCAGTTGTATTCGCGGTAGTCGATATCGAAAATTACTTTTGTACCGTGTTTTTTAGCGTAGTTGATAGCCATCAGGCATGCTTCACGGGAAGGGCTTTCAGCCAATGCAGTACCGGATACGAGCAGGATTTTGCTCTGAGCGATGTATTCTTCCGAAACGTCTTCCGGGCTGATGACGAAGTCAGCTGCCATGTTTCTGTACATCAGAATGCTGCTTTCAGTCGGGCTTTTGATTTCCGTGAAAGTCAGGCCGAGTTTTTCGCCATGTTTAGCGCGGATGATCTGGGAAGTGTCGATGCCTCTGTCGTTGAAGAAATTGATGATGAAGTCGCCGAACTGGTCGTCAGAAACAGCACCGATGAAGCCTACTTTTTTGCCGAGCTTGTTCACGCCTACTGCGATGTTTGCCGGGCTGCCGCCTACGTACATAGTGAAGGTTCTAACCTTGTCCAGAGTGCGGTTGAGTTCGTTGGGGTTGAAGTCAATTGCCGCTCTGCCGATTAAAACGATATCCATAGGTTTTTTCTGATCAAATTCTACTAAAGCCATATCCGTATTCTCCTTTAAAATGAATTATATTAAAGTTTATTTTTCAAACCGAAAATTTCCATGTGTTTCATGATGTTTTCGCAAGTTGCATTTACTGCACCGTCGCTGAAAGTGAAGTAATTTGCGTCCGGCTGTTCTTTGGCTATTTCTTTAAAGCGTCTTGCTACGCTGTCATAAGAAGCCGTTGCAATATTGATTTTCTTGATGCCGCCGGCAATGCAGTTTCTGAAATCCTGAGCCGTGAGGCCGGTGCCGCCGTGTAGCACGAGCGGGCATTTGACTTCTGCCGCGATTTCTTTGAGGCGGTCGATGCGCAGATGCGGAGTTTCTTTATAATTGCCATGAGCCGTGCCGATTGCTACAGCCAGAGCATCCACATTCGTTTCTTCTGCAAAGCGTTTTGCTTCTGCTACGCTGGTGATAGCGATTTCCACTGCTTTATAATCGCCTTCTGCACCGCCTACCTTGCCGATTTCTGCTTCTACATCTGCACCGTAGGACTTAGCCAGAGCGATGACTTCTTTCGTGCGGGCGATGTTTTCATCGAGCGGATATTTAGAGCCGTCGAACATTACGGAAGTAAAGCCGAGGTCCAGTGCCAATTTGATGGTTTCCATCGTTCCGCCGTGATCGAGATGCACAGCGATGGGCACTGTTGCAGCCTTAGCTGCCGCCATCATGACGGGGCCTAATATATTAAGAGGGGAATATCTGAGTCTGCCTTCTGCAATCTGTATGATTATCGGTGCCTGCATGGTTTCAGCGGCTTTGATAGCCCCCATTGCCATTTCCATGTCGGAAACGTTGAACGAGCCGATGGCATAAGTATTATCTTTTACTGAACCCAGCAGATCTCCTAACTTAGCTAGCATGAATCTTCCTCCTGTAATCTTGTGTATTTATATG
>CATYZV010000122.1 GCA_958415865.1 uncultured Selenomonadaceae bacterium | reverse complement strand
ATATGTACCTTTTAAGATATGGTGGTGAGTATTATGTATGTCGTTCTTGTTTACGATATAAAAATGGATGAAAAAGGAGCATTTGTACAGCGGTGGGTATTTAAGACGTGCAAAAGGTATTTGACGCATATCCAAGCATCTGTTTTTGAAGGTGAATTATCTAAGCCGCAGCTTGAAAAGATAAGATTGGAGTTGAAGCAATATCTTAGAGAAGGCAGTGATTCGTGTATTGTTTTTCAGGGAAGAAATAATGTTTGGATGAAAAAAGAGTTTTTAGTCAAGCAGGAGGATTTGACAAGTCCTTTTATTTGACAAAGAGCCATAAAAATTTTTTACTCCTTAGGCTATTCTTCCTGCGAAATTGCCCGTCATCTTAATCGGCACTACTCTACTATTTCCCGTGAAATTAAGCGCGGCAAGTCTTACGGATTATACACCGCTGAATCTGCCCAATCTCTTTATGAACGCCGCCGTTCTAATTGTACTTGCTTCGGCAAGATAACTCTTGACATTGCCAAAATAATCATTGAAAAACTTCTTTAAAAATGGTCTCCTGAGCAAATTGTATCTACTGTTTTAAAAAGCGTAGTATACTTCAAAACTATCTATAATTGGATATATGCCAATAAGCTGGATAGTTTAAACTGGGAGACACCTTTTGAAGTATTCCTAAAGGAATTAAAGTGTTACACTTGACTTGACAATCCATCATTTAAGACTACAACATTTAGAGTCTTATTTACTCATCTAACAAAAAAGCCGCAGTGAAAAGCAAAGGCTGATTCACTGCGGCTGTTCTTACTTGTTTTTCTTAAAGTAATGCTGCTGAATATACTCGATTATCTCGTCGATATTGTTGGGCACCAGCTCGATATTGTAGCCAATGAACAGCGGCGAAGTGGCAAAGCGCGGCATTATCTTGACGTAGATGCTGCCGTTTATATGGTAGTAAAAGATGTTGTAGCTGCTGTTTTTGCCGAAGTAGTGCATTATGAAGTCGACGCTTATCTGTATGAAATCGGCTAGTGTGTCGATGTCGGCAGGGTCGGCTAGTTTCAGATTTATTTCGGTGAAGCCGATGCGCGGCTTGGTGGAGATGTTCATGGCAACTGTATCTTTTTGCGCGATGGTCTTGCCTTCAAAGTGGACCATATCGTACATATTTTTATACGGCAGGTCGTTGATGCCGATTATCTGCATATGCGGATGGCGCATTGTGCCGCCGGACAGCGGGCCGTGGTTTTTGAACATCAGCACGCTTTTGTATCTGCCGCTTGCTATCATCTTCTGCCAGTGCTTGACGGCAAAGCGGATCAGGGTGTGCATATGCTCCGGTGTGTAGTCGGGAATATCGTCTTCGCAGCGGCTGCTTTCTATTATCAGCAGCTGGTAGGAGTCTTGCAGTACTTGGTATTTATTTTCTAAGAGAATTATATCTCCGTTTGTTTCAATGATATTAGTGAGATTTTTCACATCGCAAAAAGGGCAGGCGGCGTTTTTGTGGACGATGTTTTCCGGTTTTGTCCTGCCTATCCCGATGTCAAATCCCAGATAGTTGTAATCCATCTAAATTCCCTTCTTTCAGCAATTGATGCGCTGGCTGTACATTAGCTCAAAATATACTGGCATAGTTAAGAGATAAATGCTATAATTTTCTAGTACAAGTCCTTTATTTGAGCATTGTATGTACTTATTATAACGCCTTTTAAGGTAAAAGAAAATAACGTTTATACGACGTTTTAAAGCAGGTGTTTTCCATTAACGAACAAGCAAATACTCCGAAAAAATCGCATAAAGCCGAGAGTTTTTTGAAGGGAACTTTTATACTGACGGTCGCTAGTCTAGTCGTAAAAGTCATCGGCTCTTTGAACTGGATCTTCGTCTCCCGCGTCTTGGGCGGCGAGGGCATCGGTCTGTACCAGATGGCATTCCCCATCTACTTCATGGCATTGACCGTTTCGTCTGCCGGTGTGCCGGTCGCCATCTCGATAATCACGGCAGAGCGCGTGGCTCTCAAGGATATACTGGGGGCAAAGCGCATCTTCCGCATATCCATGTGCTTTATGTTCTGCACAGGTATTTTCTTCAGCTTATTGACGTATTTCGGTGCGCAGTGGCTGATAGATTTTCAATTCGTCCGCGATCCGCGTGCGTACTATTCGATAGTCGCTTTGGCTCCGGCGGTGTTCTTCGTAACGATACTGGCAAGCTCGCGCGGCTATCTGCAGGGCTGGCAGCGCATGACTCCGACCGCCGTATCGCAGATAGTAGAACAGATATTCCGCGTCGTAACGATGATTCTGTTCGCGCAGCTGTTTCTGCCGTGGGGCCTTGAATACGCCGCAGCCGGTGCTTCACTCGGCGCGCTCGCCGGTGCCGTAACGGGCGTTATCGTGCTCGTCTACTTCCATTGGAAGCTCGACCGCGATATTGAAAAGCAGTATGGGCACGAATTAAAGCCGGTGGAAGATCCGCGTACAGATTCCGTATGGAAGATAATCCGCCGCATCTTCGTGCTGGCACTGCCTGTATCGGCGGCAAGCATAATGCTGCCTGTCGTGTCGAACCTCGATTTGATGATAGTGCCGGCACGGCTGGAAGTAGCAGGCTATACCGTCAATGAAGCGACGGAACTGTTCGGGTATTTGACGGGCATGGCTGTGCCGCTCGTCAATCTGTCCACGATATTGACTGCATCTTTGGCGGTCAGCATTGTGCCGGCGATTTCTGAGGCGCGCACGCTAAAAGACCATGCCCGCTGTTTCTCGCAGACTGCCGCTGCTATGCGCATATCGAACTTCATCTGCTTTCCTGCCTTCGTTACGGTTATGATGCTTTCCGTGCCGATTTCTTCATTAATATATAACGCTCCCGGCGCAGGCGATGCCGTCTGGGTATCTTCGTTCAGCATCGTGCTCTTGGGGCTGCATCAGGTTACGACCGGCGTGCTGCAGGGGCTTGGCCATCCGACGATTCCGATGATCAACATGGTCATCGCCGCCGTGGCAAAAGTCATTTTAAACTGGGTGCTGACGGCGCAGCCTTCGCTCGGCATAATGGGCGCGGCATGGGCTACCGTTGCAGATATCGGCATTGCAGCCTTGATCAATTTGTACTTCCTATATAAATACATCAACTACAAGATGGAACTGGGCCAGCTCTTAAAGACGATTGTCTCTGCCGCTGCAATGGGTGCTGTCATCTACTTCGGCTACAATTTCATCATGACGGAACTGTCCAGCAATGCTCTGGCGACTTTCCTGTCGCTGTTTGCCGGTATGTTCGTTTACATCATCGTGCTGATACTGCTCGGCGGCATCATGGAATCCGATATTCAGCGCATTCCGATGATAGGCGCACCGAGCATCCGCTTCTTTAAAAAGCTCGGCCTGCTGAAAAAATAAAAATACCTATGTACTTTCCAAAGAATTTGAGTGGAGATGACAATGAAAAAATTTTTATTAGCATATAATCCCGTCTCCGGCGATGCTATGTTCAAAAAAAAGCTGGACGATATAATTCAGCAGTTTCAAAGCCGGGACTGCATAATCATGCCCTACCGCACTATTAAAGACGACTTCGATCCGTTCTTTGCCAAGAGCGTGCGCGATGTAAAAGCAGACGGCATTATCGCCGCAGGCGGCGACGGCACTTTACACAAGATAGTCAACATGGTACTGCATGAAAAACTCGACGTGCCCGTCGGAATTATTCCCAGCGGTACCTCAAACGACTTTGCCTCGCATCTGGGCATTGAAGTCGATTTTAACAAATACCTTGAAAACATCATCGCAGGCTATACGCAGCCCGTCGATGTAGGCTATGTAGACAAGAGTGATACGTACTTTATAAACGTAGTCAGCGCAGGCATGATGACGAGCGTAGCGCATGAAGTCGATACGCGCCTGAAAAACAGCTTCGGCAAGCTCGCCTACTACTTCCGAGGCCTCGGCGAACTGCCGCGCTTCCGCGGGCTGGATTTTTCCATTGAATTTGAAGGAGAAACGATTCGCGAAAAAGGCTTCTTCGTATTGATAGTAAATTCACCTGTCGTGGCAAGCTTTAAAAACGTCGCACCCGATGCCAAGATCGACGACGGCAAGCTCGACTTGCTGCTACTGCGCCAATGCAACATCCCGGAACTGATGAAAATAGTGGCGGACACCGTATCCGGCAGATTCTCCGCCGACAATAAAAACGTCATTTACAAGCAGGCTGCAAGCTTCAAATTCAGCTCACCCGATCCCGTAGAAAGCGACCTCGACGGCGAACTCGGACCGCAGCTGCCGTTTGAAGTGCGCACCGTCAAGCACGCACTTAATATGTTCATGCCCTGATATAAGAGAAAAGGCTGTGCCTAGTGATTATAATCTCACTAAGCACAGCCTCTTTTTGTATATCTAATATCTAATTTTTATACGTCTAATTCAAGGTCCTGTTTTTCCGGCGGTACATGGAACAATTCCAAGTCAGGGTTGTTGTCCTGTATCCAGCCGAGTGCCCATTCATTGCTGACGAGCAGCACGGGGCGGTCCTTCATATCGTGCACGAACATACCGCGGTCAGCTCCGCGCAGCGATTCGGGCGTTACGGGCCTGCCGTCTTTAAAGCGCAGCCAGCGGGCAACTTCAAACGGCTGCATATTCATGACGATATCGGTATTGTATTCGCTCTTTAAACGGTATTCCAACACGTCGAACTGCAATTGACCGACCGTGCCGACGATGTACGATTCCATGCCTGCACCGGGCTGCTGGAACAGCTGCACCGCGCCTTCTTGCGTCAGCTGCATTATACCCTTTACAAACTGCTTGCGCTTCATCGTGTCTTTTGCCGATACGCGGGCAAAGCGTTCCGGCGGGAAGACCGGGAAATCAGCGAATTTGAATTTATGCGACGGCATGCAGAGCGTGTCGCCGATGCCGAAGATGCCGGGGTCGAACAGACCGACGATATCGCCGGGATACGCCGTGTCAATGATCTGGCGGTCCTGAGCCAAGAACTGCTGCGGCTGGGACAATTTCACCTGCTTGCCGCCCTGCACGTGGTAGACGCTCATGCCGCGCTCAAATTTGCCCGACACAATGCGGATGAACGACAGGCGGTCGTGGTGAGCCGGGTTCATATTCGCCTGAATCTTGAACACAAAGCCGGAGAATTTATCATCATCCGGGCTTATGAGTCCGTCAGAACTCATGCGAGGCTGCGGCGGCGGAGCAAGGCGCAGATATTCTTCCAAAAAGCCGCGCACGCCGAAATTGGTCATAGCACTGCCGAAGAACATCGGAGTCAGCTCGCCTTTATTGACCTTTTCCATCGACCATTCTTCACCCGCCACATCCAGCAGATCGATATCATCCAGCAGCGACTGATAGACATCTTCGCCGATTTTTTCCTTTAGCTGCGGGTCATCCAAAGCGTACGTTACAGACTCGCGTTCTTCCTGACCGTGTGTCGTATCCTCACTGAACAATTCCACCTTCTGCGTTCCGCGGTGGTATACACCGAGATAATGCCCGTCCGTGCCCACAGGCCAGTTCATAGGATAAGAGCGGATGCCCAGCACGTTTTCAATTTCCTCCATCAAATCCAGCGGAGCCTTGCCGAAGCGGTCCAGCTTGTTGACAAAGGTAAAGATGGGGATATTGCGCTGCTTGCAGACCTTGAACAATTTCTTCGTCTGTGCTTCCACGCCCTTTGCCACGTCGATTATCATGACAGCACTGTCCACAGCCATCAGCGTGCGGTATGTATCCTCACTGAAGTCCTGATGGCCCGGCGTATCGAGGATGTTGATGCGGCAGCCCGCATAGTCAAACTGCAGTACACTGGATGTAACCGAGATACCGCGCTGCTTTTCGATTTCCATCCAGTCAGACACCGCATGACGCTGCGTCTTGCGCGACTTTATCGAGCCGGCCAGATGTATCGCGCCTCCGTAGAGCAAAAGTTTTTCCGTCAATGTAGTCTTACCGGCATCAGGATGCGAGATGATAGCAAACGTGCGCCGTTTATTTATTTCTGTTTGTAATTCGGACAATTAAAGTTCTCCTCCTATAGAAAATAGCACTGATACCTATTTTATCATAAGAAATATAGTATTAAAACCG
>CATYZV010000121.1 GCA_958415865.1 uncultured Selenomonadaceae bacterium | reverse complement strand
ATATTATTAAGTCTGGAGTTGTTATTCATCATGATAAAACTAACAGATATAGTTAAGACGTATGATACGGAAAACGGTCCCGTCCATGCGTTAAAAGATATCAACTTGGAAATCGAGCGCGGCGATATCTACGGCATAATCGGTCTTTCCGGCGCGGGAAAGTCGACGCTGGTGCGCTGCATCAATATGCTGGAGCGTCCGACATCGGGCAGTGTATTGATTGACGGCAAGGAGCTTACGACGATGAATGAGTCTGAGCTTCGTGCAGCTAGAAAAGACATCGGCATGATATTTCAGCATTTCAATTTATTGTCATCGTCCAACGTATACGACAATATCGCTTTTCCGCTGAAGCTGGCGGGCAAATCGTCTGAAGAAATCAAGCAGAAGGTAGAACCGCTTTTGAAGCTGGTCGGGCTGGAAAACAAGGCTCATCAGTATCCCTCGCAGCTGTCCGGCGGCCAGAAGCAGCGCGTGGGCATTGCCAGGGCACTGGCCAACGATACGAAGATACTGCTTTGCGACGAAGCTACATCGGCACTCGATCCGCAGACGACGAAGGCTATTTTGAAGCTGATCAAGGACATCAATGAAAAATTGCAGCTGACGGTAGTCGTCATAACGCATGAAATGCAGGTAATCAAGGAACTTTGCAACAAGGTCGCTGTCATCGACCACGGCGTCATCGCTGAATGCGGCTCGGTGCTCGATGTGTTCACCAATCCGCAGCAGCCTATTACGAAGGAATTCATGAGCGTACTCAGCAGCAATGAGCTGCCGGCGGCTTACCGCAATAGCGAAGTCAAACAGGAGTATTTTGACGGTGCCAAGCTATTATTGCGCCTGACTTTCATCGGTGAATCGGCAGATAATCCGGTCATCGCTAATCTCATCCGCTCTTTTCCGGCAGTGGAAGTAAGCATCTTGTTCGGCGACCTCGATCAGATTCAGATGGTGCCGTTCGGCAGGATGATCATCGGTCTTTCCGGTCAGGAAAAAGATATCGGCAGCGCGGTGAACGCGCTTAAAAAGCAGGATCTCAAAGTGGAGGTGATAGGTTATGTCCACTGATTTACTGATTGCTCTGCTGCCCAAGGCCTTGGGTGAAACGGTATACATGGTATTCGTGGCTATGGTCATCGCTTCGGCGATCGGGATCCCGCTCGGCGTGCTGCTGTTGGCAACGGGCAAGAATCAGGTATTGGAATTCGGCATTGCCAATAAAACACTGTCGGCAGTCGTAAACTGCGTCCGCTCTATTCCGTTTATTATTTTAATGGTGGCAATCATACCGTTTACCCGCCTGATCGTAGGCTCGTCCATCGGCACGACGGCTGCTATTGTGCCGCTCGTCATCGCTTCTATTCCGCTCATCGGCAGGCAGGTGGAAACTTCTCTGCGCGAAGTGCCTTACGGCCTTGTGGAAGCGGCTCTGTCCATGGGAGCTACGCCGTATCAGATAATTAGGCGCGTGCTGCTGCCGGAAGCTATGCCCAGCATCGTCTCTCAGCTCACGACGGTAATCATTGTCCTGATAGGCGAATCGGCTATGGCGGGTGCAGTAGGCGGCGGCGGTCTCGGCGACGTGGCAATCCGCTACGGCTATCAGCGTTTCCAGCCCGATGTCATGATAGCTACGGTAATTCTGCTGATCATTTTAGTACAGCTGATCCAGTTCCTCGGCAATCTGCTGGCTAAAAAGCTCAATAAAAAATAACAGCACTTAAATTTTTAGGAGGTATTTTAATGAAGAAATTATTTTCCGTCTTTGCAGCTGTAGCATTGGCAGCTGTAACTCTTGCCGGCTGCGGTTCTTCCGATAAGCCCGCTGCGTCTGATGAAGCCAGCTCTGCTGCTGCATCCAGCGAACAGACTGTATTAAAAGTAGGCGCGACGGCTGTGCCGCACGCTGAAATCCTCGAACAGGTTAAGCCGATTCTCGCCAAAGAAGGCATTGACCTGCAGATCGTCGAATTCAACGATTACGTTCAGCCGAACCTCGCGCTCAACGACGGTGAACTCGATGCCAATTACTTCCAGCATCAGCCGTATCTCGATGAATTCACTGCTGAACACGATGTAAAACTCGTGAGTGCAGGCGGCATTCACATCGAACCGATGGGCGTTTATTCCAAGAAAGTAAAATCACTCGATGATCTGGCTGACGGCGCATCCATCGCCATCCCTAACGACCCGACCAACGGCGGCCGCGCTCTGCTGCTCTTGGCTAAAGCAGGCGTGATCACGCTCAAAGACAACAACGATATCAAAGCAACTGTTCAGGATATCACGGCTAATCCCAAGAACATCAAGTTCCAGGAAGTTGAAGCAGCTCAGCTGCCCCGCGTGCTCGATGACGTAGACGCTGCTGTCATCAACACCAACTACGCTATGCAGGCAGACCTCGTGCCCTCTAAAGACGCTCTGGTCATCGAAGACAGCACTTCTCCGTACGTCAACATCGTAGCAGTACGTGAAGGCGATCAGGACAAGCCCGCTATCAAGAAATTGATCGAAGCACTGAAATCCGATACTGTTAAACAGTTTATCGAAGAAAAATACAAAGGTGCTGTAGTGCCCGCATTCTGATAGAAGGTAAAACAGTTCTATGCAGTTTGAATAAAGCGAAGGGAGTGTATGCTTCCTTCGCTTTTTATCGTTTCAATCAATAGGCTGTGCTGATGATTGTGATAAATTTTGTATCTGTGATATAATAGAGCATATGAAAAATCCTGCTAATTCATAGAGGAGGGAATCACCATGACCAGAATGAAAGCTAAGACGAGAAAATTGAAAGAAAAAATATCTGAAAAGGCAGCTGCCAATCTAAAAGCAGCTGAAGAAGAAATTTTTGAAAAACGCTTACATAAGCACTATGACGAATTGAAATGGCTGTATTTTGAGCTGTTTCCCGAAAGTGAAAACGAGGACAGCCTTCGAGAATTCGGCAATCTGATGGAGCATATCAAGAAAGCTAGTGCGCAGCGGCGCGATTATTTAAAGACCTTGGATGCCGACAGAGAGGTAGACTACAAATGGTACAAGAAAAGCTCTATGCTGGGCATGATGATGCACTTGGATTCTTTTGCCGGAACATTGAAGGGCTTTGAAAAGCGCGTGCCCTACCTCAAGGAAACGGGCGTTACGTTTTTGCAGCTGCTGCCGTCTGTATGGCACAGGCAGAAAAAACACGCGGAAGGCACTATCAACGATTATTGCAGGCGCAAGAAGGGCATCGGCGATGCTAAGGACTTTGCCAAATTTGCCCAGAAATGCCATGAACACGGCCTCAGCATAGCGATGAAACTCGCTGTCAACAGCCTTGACGAGAGCGGCGAATGGGCATTTGACTACGCTCTGCCGGCTGAATTCAATCACATTGCCGCCAACATACTGGATACGGCGAACTACGGCGTGGATATGATACAGATAGATATCGTGCGCTCGACTTGGATGGACGATGGCGGCGCACTGTACAATGTACTGCGCATGCTGCGCCTCGTCTGCGAAATCGCCTGCCCGGCAACCATTCTAATCGGCAAGCTCGATATGCCGCCGGAAATGGCAGCTGCATACGCCGGAGGCAAGCAGAAGCCCCAGTGCTATCTCTTGGACGATATAGCCATGCGCGATGCCGTATGGCACACGGCAGCGACACAGAATACCGTACTGCTGCGCCGTCAGCTCGATCTGCTGGCTGTCCATCCGTGGCTCAACAAGATAAATCTCAATTATTTGCGCTCCAATTACGGGCTGGACTGGGATCTCGATTACGGCTTTTTGCAGACTATGAGCACCGATGAAACGGCGCATAAGAATTACCTCAACGAATTCTACTGCGGCAAATTCCCCGGCTCAGAGGCGCGCGGCTCACTGTTCACCGATGAACGGACTGACAGGCAGTACGTCTGCGGCACGACGGCTTCGCTCTGCGGCATTGAACGCTGCAGCGAAAACAAGGATAAAGAAGGTCTAGCACTATCCGTCAAGTTAGATCTGATGATGCACGCCCTCGTATTGATTCAGCAGGGCATACCGCTCATTTACAGCGGCGATGAAATCGCGGCATACAACGATGACAGCTACCGCAAGGACAAGGATATCAAATCGGATTCGCGCTATATGCACAACGGCCCCTTCAACTGGCGCAAAGCCGGCAGGCGCAAGATAAAAGGTTCGATCCAGTCGCAGGTATATCAGGGTATCTGCAAGATGCAGCAGCTGCGCAGCACTTACGGCGTGTTTCATAACAGCGCACCCATCTACACCATCGACACATGGGATGACGGTACATTGGCTGTCGTCAGGGAAGACGACGATGCAAAGCTAATCTGCCTGTTCAACTTCGCGCGGCAGGACCGCACGGCGTGGATAAAATCGGACGACGGCATTTACACCGACCTCTTAACAGGCGATACAGGCATCAAGGCCGTTGATGTGCCCTTAAAGCCGTATCAGATGATGTGGCTCTGGCGTTCCAAGCAGCAGGGCTGATAAATCCATAGACTATAAAAGCACTTTTGCACAGGAGAGAAATTCTCCGGGCAAAAGTGCTTTTTTTGAGGCTTAATTTTATTTTAGCTGAGTCAGCAGAATTTTGTCGATGCGGGCTTTGTCCATCTTGACAACTTCAAAGCGGAATTTGTCCCAGATGCGGACTTCTTTTTCTTTGGGAATGTAGCCGAAGTAAGAGGTCAAAAAGCCGCCCATCGTCTTGAAGTGGGCACTTTCCTCTCTGGGCAGTTTTTCGATGTCGAATTTTTCCTTGAAATCATCTATATCGTAAAGCCCGTCGAGCAGCCAGGTGTTTTCATCGCGCTGTACCATCTGCGGAGAATCATCATCCGAGCTGCCGACACCGGCGACATCGCCGAGGACTTCATTGATTATGTCGAAGATGGTGATGAAGCCGACGACACCGCCGTATTCATCGAGCACGATCGCTTCGTTGACTTCCGTTTCGCGGAACTTTTCCAGCAGTCGGAAACTTTCCATGGCACGCGGTACGAACATCGGCTTTTTCATGAGCTTTTGCAGGTCGACAGGCTCTTTTTTGAGCAGGCAATCGAGTATGTCTTTGGCGTAGACGATGCCGACGAATTCATCGAGGTCGTCTTTGCCGACGAGAAAGACGGTGTGATTATTTGCCAAGATCAGCTTGAGATTGTCTTCCAGGCTGTCTTCAAGATCCAGCCAGACCATCTGAGTGCGCGGTGTCATCAGTGAATACGCCGTCTGATCGCTCATGTGGAAGATGCGGTCGACGATGTCTTGTTCAGCCTTTTCAAATGTGCCGTCTTCCATGCCCTTTTCGATTAGGTCTTTTACTTCATCTTCTGTAACGCTGTCGTCCTTGTGCGGATTGATGCCCAAGACCATCAGCAGGCCGTTGGCTATGCCCATGAAGACATTGATGAACGGAGTTAAAAACTTCTTCCAGAGCATGATGGGCTTTAACGCGGACAATAGATAATGCTCCGGAGCGTTGAGCGCGGTCTTGCGCGGCAGCGTCGTGCTGAAAATCAGGCAGAGCAGAATGATGATGAGCGTGCTGAATATCAGCGTGATCACTTCAACGTAGCCGCTGAACGAAGCGGGCACTATCTGACCGGCAAAGTGAGTCAGCACCGGCGCGATGGCTATGCCTGTGAACAGCCCGATCAGGATATTGCAGCTGACGTTGCCGATCTGCATAGCAGAAAGATAGATATTAGGCTCGTCGATGATGCGCAGAGCGTCCTGCGCTTTTTGGCTGCCGTCGTCAGCCATTTTTTCCAGCTGGCTCTTGTGCGAGTCGGTTATAGCGACTTCTGCCAGTATGAAAAAGGCATTGGCTATTATCAAGACAATGGTTATACCGATAAACAAATTCGCCTCAGGGATATCCAAATAAAAACACTTCCTTAATATAAACTCTGTAAAATACAATACACTACAGCCTTTCGGCACGCAGTTTGGCTGAAAAACTGTGATTTTCATTATACCACTAAATTTTTTTGAAATAAATATTGACAACTGTTTACAGATGAGCTATAATTATTAGCGTCGTCAAGAGCGGCAAAAAGAATATAGACAGGATGCGGAAGTAGCTCAGTGGTAGAGCATCACCTTGCCAAGGTGGGGGTCGCGAG
>CATYZV010000120.1 GCA_958415865.1 uncultured Selenomonadaceae bacterium | reverse complement strand
CCTTTATATAATTATTTTATATGTTTTTGCAAAAATAATCAAGTCCTCACTTCTCGTGCTCTTCCGGCACCATTATTATCTGCACCGGCAGATTGGAAGCTCCCGGCGGTGTGTATTCAAAATAGATATCCTCTTGATTGCTGTACGTTCCCAGATACGAATAGTAATTCCGATCTTTTTCATGGCCGTAAAAAGGCAGTTCATTCGGTGTCTTAATGATTTTTTTCGCGCCTTCTTCGCCGATGCGCACTGTCATAACTCCGGCGTAGACTCCGCCGATGGGCTGTAGATAATAGCTCGTGCGCCCGCTGCCGTTGAGCCGCGGATGGAAAGTGTACATCACGCCGTAATTGCCGAAGTCCTGCGTAGCAGTATGGTCCGTAGCATCAAAGCCGTATTTGTAGAGATCTGTCTTGTTGTCGCCGATGTAAAAATACGATTTGCCCACGCGCTCAGGGTTGAACGGGCTGCGGTTCGTCAGGTATCTGTCCTTGCCGTCGTAGGTGCCGCGCAGCCGCTGCAAATCCTTGGGCAGGACGGGAGCTTTATCCACATACGTCATTAAATCGGCATCCATAGGAGCCATCAGCACTGTTACTTTTAAATCGCGCTGTGCGCTGAAGTCAAATATTCCGTAAGGAATTTTTCTGTCGTTGTCAGCGGCGTGCAGCAGTGTTCTATACCTCGGCGGCAGCGTCATTTCCTGCTGCCTGCCATCTTCCAAGTAGCGCGAAAGCGTAGTCTTGCCTACATATAAATAGTCCTCACTAGGCCCGCCTGTTGCTTGGCGCGTTATCGTCAGCTTATTCGGTTTGTCGGCAAGGTTTTCGATTACCACGGCTACTTTTTTATCATCCTTCATATTATTTAGATGGTAATAGAGCAGCCGTGCATCGCCTTTGACCGTATCCTGATAAAGTATGCCGTCTTCATCGACTGTTTCCGGTGAATCGGAGAACAGCAGTTTTCCCTTATCATCCTCCGAGGTCATGAACAGCAGTTTGTCCGCTGTGTATTTTTCATTTTTGATATCATCTTTGTGCAGTACTATGGTGCCGGGCTGCTTTGCCTCCTCCGCCAGTGCTGTATAAGACGGCAGCAGTACCGCCGCTGAAAGCAAGAGGCCTGCCGCGATTGATAATCTCATAAAATTCTCCTTTATTTAAGCTGTCAATGCTGATTGATGCCCAGCCGCGCACAGATCTGAGCTTTTAAGAGACGCAGCTTGAAGCCGGCCATTCCCCATCTGTAATTGGAGACATTGACTCTTTGCAGCAAATATTTATCCGTGTCAAAAGTGTTATAGCCCGCGTCGCCCGTTACAGCGGCAAGATAATTATTGTCTTTGAGCGATTGAATAGCTTCATCTGTATAAGCTCCGTTAGGATAGGAAAAGAAATATATCGTCTTCATGCCGTTCCATTCCATCATGAGTTTTGACAATTTTATCTCATTGCTGAGAGCTTCACCGTGTATATTGCTGAGCGGCAGATGATTTGCTGTATGGCTGCCGATTTCTATGCCGTCATCCTGCATCTGCTTTAGCTGCTGCCAGCTGACATAGCCTTCTTTGCCGACAAAATTAGTCGGCATAAACATAGTCGCTTTCATGCCCATGTTTTTGACCATCGGCATCATATTCGTGTAATTATCTTCATAGCCGTCATCAAAAGTCAGGATTATCGGCTTGTCAGGCAGCTCTTCACCGTATTTCTGGGCTCTGATGAATTCCATCAGCGATATCGTATTGTAGCCGTTTGCTCGAAAATAATTTAACTCTTCCTGAAACTGTTCGCGCGACAGGGAATAATCGTCCCTGCCTGCCGTATCATCGTTGATGCGGTGATACTCCAATATCAGCACGCCCTGAAGCGGATAGAGGTAGACTGAAATCGCCGTGCCTGCCGCCGCGATTATAAAAAGTGCCGCGATTAACGCAGCTATGCGCTTGACCGGTCGGATATTTTTTATACTCATTATTTAGTGATCACCTGTGTTTCTTTCCCCAGCTTCGCAGCCAGTATTTCCAGCTTGCGTATGCGATGGTTTATCGCTGAGCGTCCGCAGCCCAGCATTTCGGCAAGTTCTGTCAAAGAAGCTTCCGGATTTTCAATACGTGCTTTTGCCGTTTCCTGCAGCCTTTTAGAAAGCTTATTGTATTCATCCTCGTGCTGCATGATGCGCTTTATGCTGTCTGACTGGCGCATAGCGGCATTGACAGTACGCTGCAGATTGGCCGTTTCACAGTTTACCAGGCGGTTGACCTGACTGCGTATCTCCTTTAAGTTGCGCGCTGATTCAAACTCCTGCTGCAGATCTTCATTAACGCCTATCATCGCCAATAGCTCCAATATAGCTTCGCTTTCCTTGAGGTAGACGACGAATACTTTTTTGCGTTCGGTGAAGCCGGCAGGCAGATACAATTCATGACAGAGCTTTAACAATAGACGGGCAAAGCTGTAATTGTCCGTTACAAATTCCAGATGGTACTGTCCCTCCGGCTTGTTGACAGAGCCTCCGCCTAAGAAAGCACCGCGCAGATAGCTGATCTTGCAGCAGGATTTTTGCAGGATGTCTCTATCGCAGGCCGCATCGAACATATTCTGCGCATTCAAAAAGCCCAGACGGCGCAGCACGTTGCTCGCCTCCGGCGACGGCACGATTCTGACAGCATAGGAATTATGCTTGCGTAGCCGCCGCGAACGCCGCACCGTAACTTCCGTAAGTATTTTCGGAGCACTTTCTTTGAACAAAGAGAGTATCTTTCGGGCGACAGCAGCATTTTCCGTTACGAAATTCACGCCGAAATCGTGTTTGTAATTAAAAGAAATAGTGGCTCCCATGCGCAGCAGGGCAGCTAATTCAGCTGTCTTGCAGCACACTTGAGAGCCGGAAACGTGTACCAGTTCATTTTTTACTCTGCTGGCAAAAGATGGCATTTATCTCAAACCTTATCTAAATACTATTATCCTTCCTGCACAAGCTCGTTGTAAATGTGCATAACATTGTGAGCCAGCTTGGCAGAATCGTGGTGAATCAATTCGGCATCATTGATGATGTCCGCTTCAAAATAGCCCACGCCTAGAGCCGTTATCGCATCTTCATCGACGATGACAGGATACTGTCCTTTTTGAGCATAGTAATCCTGCATCTCCGGAGAAATTTCCTTGTTGTTGACGAGCACATAATCCACAATGCCCTTGCCGCCGTGATCGATCAGTGCCTTGACGTGCATTGAGGCCGTGTAGTCATCCGTTTCGCCCGGCTGGGTCATCACATTGCAGATGTAGATTTTTATGGCCTTGCTCTTGCGGATTTCAGCCGCTATATCATCAACCAGCAGATTCGGAATAATGCTCGTGTAGAGGCTGCCCGGACCGAATACGATGACTTCCGCCTCGCGTATCGCCTTTAGCGACGAAGGCACAGGCTCAACGTGCTGCGGGAAGATGTGAACGCGGTGAATGCGCTTGTGCACGAGAGGAATCTGCGATTCGCCTTCGACAATCGTACCGTCTTCCATCGTAGCACTCAGGCGCACTTTAGAAGTCGTGGCAGGAAAGACACTGCCCTTGACGGCAAGCACGCGGCTCGACTCTTTTAACGCCTGTTCTATATCGCCCGTAACTTCCGTCATAGCTGTTATGAACAGATTGCCGAAGCTGTGTCCCGCAAGGCCGCTCGTGCCCGTAAAACGGTATTGAAAGAGTTTTTCCATCATCGGTTCAGTATCGGCAAGTGCTACGAGGCAGTTGCGCAGATCGCCCGGCGGAATAACGTTGAACTCCTGGCGCAGCCTGCCCGATGAGCCGCCGTCATCAGCCACCGTTACGATAGCCGTTATAT
Source organism: uncultured Selenomonadaceae bacterium (assembly GCA_958415865.1). Lineage (GTDB taxonomy): Bacteria > Bacillota > Negativicutes > Selenomonadales > Selenomonadaceae > Megamonas. The sequence goes on along the minus strand of CATYZV010000120.1, from coordinate 2,286 downwards.
TGCGCGTCGCATCCTTCATGCCGCGCAATAGCACCGACAATCCAGTGCCGCCGCCGACCACCGTTACCGCAGGACCCTTATCCAGCCTGCGGTGCTCGTATATCATATCGACAAGCCTCTCCGACTTGTCCGGTACGAGTGCCGTTATCAACGAGCGGATTATCATGCGCGTAGCCAGCAGCATAACAGCACTTCCCGCTATTATTATCCCTATGCTCAGTACAGTAGTTACAGTGTAATTGTACGAGCCGCTGAGCGTATATACCGCATAAAACAGCATTTCTTCGATGCTGTCAATGTATTTGTAATTGAATAAAATAGCCATGCCGAGTCCCGTCAGCAGCACGCCTGCCGCAAACAGCAGCAGCCACCGCTTGAACTTCATGCCCGGATAGAGCCATTTCAATAAGTGCATTTCAAACCATGTCCTTTCAGCCTATAATTATCAGCTTTCGCAGTGCTCTTCCACCTCGTTTTTCATCAGATCGCGGTGTTCTAGGCTGACTATATAGCCCTGCCGGGAAAGCAGCTTGAACAGGTGATTGGCAATGTAGACAGAGCGGTGCATACCGCCGGTACAGCCTATAGCGATGACGAGCTGGCTCTTGCCTTCCTTTAAATACTGCGGCACCAAAAATTCAATCAATGCGTCCAGCTTTTCTTTAAACTGCTTCGTTACCTCGTGCTTTTCAATGAATGATGCCACTTCCGGCACTGTGCCGCTCTTGTGGCGCAGTTTTTCATCGTAAAACGGATTGGGCAGAAATCTCACATCGAACATCAGATCTGCATCGAGCGGGCTGCCATATTTAAAGCCGAACGACAGAATATTTATGCTCATAGCCGAACCGGAATCGCCCGTTCTAAATATCTTGCCGATGCGTTCCTTCAATTCGCTCGTCTTGAGACTGCTCGTGTCGATCACGTAATTTGCTCTGTTCTTAACATTCACCAGTGCTTCGCGTTCCAGCTGGATAGCTTCGCTCAAAAGCAATTTAGGAGCCATAGGATGACGGCGGCGCGTTTCCTTATAACGCCTTATTATGACTTGATCCGTAGCATCCATAAACAGCAGGCGGTACGGCACTTTTCCCCTGTCCATCTCATCTAGTACCTGAGTGAACTTGCCGAAAAAATCCTTGCTGCGTGCATCTACAACCAATACGAATCTCTGCATATAGTCAGCCGAACAGCTGCAAAGCTCTACAAATTTGGGAATCAGCAGAGGCGGCAGGTTGTCCACGCAAAAATAGCCCAGATCCTCCAAATTGCGGCAAGCGAGTGTTTTGCCTGCACCGGACATCCCGGTAACGATAACTAAACTAAAATCCTTCATTGTCCAACACCTCTATTTCGATAACAAACTTCATCTAATTTCTTCATTAATATATACCACGATTTTGCAGTGAATAAATGCTGCACCGCCGATTCTCATTCTATTATAACCCATCTGTCAAAACAGACGATTTCACGGCTGCTCCGTCTTCAAGACGTATTTGTAAATAGCCTCAGCAACGCCGTCATGCTCGCAGTCGCCCACCACGACATCGCCGCACGCCTTCACATCGTCCTTAGCACTGCCCATCACAGCCGAAAAGCCCGCTTCCTTGAGCATCGGCACATCGTTGTTGCCGTCGCCTATAGCCATGACATTTTCTATCGAAAAGCCCAGCTTTTCCGCCAGACGCTTCAGCCCTTCCGCCTTGCTGACGTGCGGAGCGCAGATTTCCACGTAGTTGAGCTGCGATTTTGCCGCCACCGCTTGGCCTGCAAAACGTTCGTTGAACAATTTCACCACAGCATCGCTCTCATCATTGCCCGACGTTATAACCAAGAGCTTGGGAATCCTCTCGCGTATCTCGTTTATCTTATCGCCGAGGCACCTGCCCTTTACGCCGATCGACTCTTCATACGCCTTCGACTTATCAGTGTACTCTTCAAAATAGAGAATATCATCCTGATAGCTCTGGTAATACCAGCCCTGCGCGCGGAAAAAATCGTATATATCAGGAATCAGCTCAGGCGAGATAAAGCCTTCATAATACACCTTGCCCGACACCGACTTTATCAGTGCACCGTTGTACGTTACAATCGGCACATCCAGCCCCAGCTGCATCGCATACCGCTGCGAAGCATCGTACATCCTGCCCGTCGCAATCGTCGGAATAACGCCCGCATCATTCATGAGCTTTATAGCCTTCTTATTGCCCGGCGTAATCTCACCGCGTGGATTGAGCAATGTCCCGTCCAAATCCATAGCAAACAATTTTATCGTCATAGCCTTAC
>CATYZV010000119.1 GCA_958415865.1 uncultured Selenomonadaceae bacterium | reverse complement strand
CCGGGAGGATATATTACAATGAAAAAAGAATTATTATATGAAGGCAAAGCAAAGAAAATTTTTACGACTGACAATCCTGATGAACTGCTCGTATACTACAAAGACGATGCTACGGCAGGCGACGGTGCGAAAAAGAGCACGATCGCTGACAAAGGCATTTTGAACAACAAGATCACGAATTTCTTCTTTGACCTGCTCGCTAAGAACGGCATTAAGCACCACCTGCTCAAAGTATTGAACGACCGCGAAATCATCGTTAGAAAACTCGATATGATTCCGCTGGAAGTAATCGTGCGCAATGTAGCAGCAGGCAGCCTGGCAAAACGCCTCGGCCTTGAAGAAGGCACTAAGCTCAGCAAGCCTGTAATCGAATACTGCTACAAATGCGATGCTCTGCACGATCCGATGGTAAACCGCTACCACATCACTGCTATGGGCTGGGCAACGGCTGAAGAACTCGACGAAATCGAACGCCTCTCCCTCAAGATCAACGATATCATGAAACAGCATCTGGCTACGAGAGACAATATCGACCTCATCGACTTCAAGCTTGAATTCGGCAAGTACAAAGGCGAAATCATCCTCGGTGATGAACTCTCCCCTGACAACTGCCGTTTCTGGGACAGCGAAACGCATGAAAAGCTCGATAAAGACAGATTCCGCCGCGACCTCGGCAATGTTGAAGACGCATACAAAGAAGTGCTGCGCCGCCTGACCGGTGAAACTCTGTAATCATATATTTAGTGTATAGGAGAACGAAAATTAATGGTTGACATCACGTCAAATAAGTGGAAAGAAGAATGCGGCGTTTTCGGTGTGTACTCTCACACTGAAGACGTGTCGATGATGACGTATCTAGGCTTGTATGCTCTGCAGCACCGCGGTCAGGAAAGCGCGGGCATCGCTATAACTGACGGTGCATGGATGGACGTAACGCGCGATATGGGCCTCGTCAACGAGGTATTTCGTCATCAGCTGCCTCATATGGAAAATCAGTACATCGCCATCGGCCATGTGCGTTATTCCACTACAGGCTCCAGCCTGCTTGCCAACACGCAGCCGCTCATCGCTAATTACTCCGGCGGCAAAATCAGCTTGGCACACAACGGCAATCTGACGAATGCAGCAGAAATCCGCCGCGCTCTGGAAGAACAGGGAACGATTTTTCAGACTTCCATAGATACAGAAGTAATCGTCAATCTCATCGCCCGCTCGCGCAAGCCGACCATTGAAGAAAAGATCATGGAAAGCCTCCGTCAGGTCAAAGGCGCGTTCTGCCTGGCTATCATGACGGAAAATAAATTGATTGCAGCCCGCGACCCGCAGGGCTTCCGCCCTCTCTGCATCGGCAAGACGGAAGAAGGCTCCTGGGTAGTATCGTCTGAATCCTGCGGGCTCGATGTAGTCGGTGCTGAATTCATCAAAGACGTAGCACCCGGCGAAATGGTCATCATGGATGACAGCGGCATGAAGTGCATAGAGTATGCTGAAGCTCAGAAAAAAGCTGCCTGCATATTTGAATACATCTACTTTGCCCGCCCGGACAGCGTGCTTGACGGACAGAGCGTTCATGCAGCCCGCTTCATGATGGGCAGGATGCTGGCCCGCGAAAGCAAGTTCAAAGGCGATATCGTAATTTCGGTGCCTGACTCCGGCAATACTGCTGCTACAGGCTATGCTTATGAATCGGGCATTCCTTTCTGCGAAGGGCTTATCAAGAACCGCTATATCGGCAGAACCTTCATTCAGCCGACGCAGAAGAAGCGCGACACGGCTGTAAAGCTCAAGCTCAATGCCATTTCCGCTGCTGTAAAGGGAAAATCCGTCATCATGGTGGATGATTCTATCGTGCGCGGCACGACGAGCGGCAAGATAGTCAAGATGCTCAGAAAAGCCGGCGCGCGTGAAGTGCATATGTGCGTAAGCTCGCCGCCTATCGGTTATCCCTGCTATTACGGCATCGATACTTCGGTGCGCAAGGAGCTGATCGCCGCTACGAAGACGGTGGAAGAAATCCGCGAATTCATCGGTGCAGATTCACTGCATTTCCTGAGCATTGAAGGCTTAAAAGCCTCGATTAAGGATGCAAATCCTGAAGATATGTGCTATGCCTGCTTCAACAACACATATCCTGTGGAAATGTCCAAAGAAACGGTAACGGGCGCAGATAAATACGTATTTGAGCAGCGTTTGAAATAAGATGGAGGTCTACAATGGCTGAAAATAAAAAGAACCTTACGTATCACGATTCCGGTGTGGATATCGATGCCGGCAACTACGCAGTTAAATTGATAAAGGACAGCGTCAAATCGACTTACCGCCCGGAAGTGCTGGGCGATCTCGGCGGCTTCGGCGGTCTGTTCGCGCTCAATGCGGGCAAGTACAAAGAACCGGTGCTCGTATCCGGCACTGACGGCGTAGGCACGAAGCTGCGCCTTGCTTTCATGCTCGACAAGCATGACACGATCGGCCAGGATGCTGTCGCTATGTGCGTCAATGATATCCTCGTGCAGGGTGCTGAACCGCTGTTCTTCCTCGATTATCTTGCAGTAGGCAAGCTTGAACCGGAAAAAGCAGCCGATGTCGTCAAAGGCGTGGCAAATGCCTGCAAGGAATCCGGCTGTGCGCTTATCGGCGGGGAAATGGCTGAAATGGCTGGCTTCTACGCTGACGGTGAATACGATATCGCCGGCTTTGCGGTGGGTGCAGTCGATAAATCAAAGATAATCACGGGCGAAAAAGTTGCAGCAGGCGATGTTCTGCTCGGCCTGCCTTCCAGCGGCGTTCATTCCAACGGCTATTCTCTCGTGCGCAAGATCTGCTTTGATCTGAAGAAATTCGACGGCAGTGAAAAATTCCCGGAACTCGGCGATAAGACACTCGGTGAAGTGCTCTTGACTCCGACCCGCCTTTACCCGGCTGTCTGCCTGCCGCTGATCGAAAAATACGATATTCACGGCATGGTGCACATCACTGGCGGCGGCTTCTATGAAAATATTGCACGCATCCTGCCCGAAGGAATAGGCGTAGAAGTAGATGCCGACACTTGGGAAATGCCTGCTATCTTCAAGCTCCTGCAGCAGTGGGGCAATGTAGAATGGCATGAAATGTACCGCGTATTCAACATGGGCATCGGCATGATCATGTCCGTATCGGCTGAAGATGCGAAGGCTATTCAGGCTGATCTCGCTGCTAAAGGTGAAAAATCCTACATCATCGGCAAAGTCGTAGAAAATAACAGCGATGCTCCTGTTGTCGTAAAAGGCGGCGTATTCGCATGAGCGGTGCAGTATTAGGCGTAATGGCATCAGGCCGCGGCAGCGATCTGCAGTCTATCATCGATGCTATTGAAGCAGGACAGATCAAGGCTCCTATCGGCGTGGTCATTACTGACAAGCCGCAGGCGATGGCCTTGGAACGCGCCAAAAAAGCAGGCATCCCCGCCGTATGCGTAGACCGCAAGCTCTACAGCGACAGACAGTCTTTTGAAGAAGTCCTCGTCAAAGAACTGAAGAAATACGGCGTTACACTCGTCGTGCTGGCGGGCTTCATGCGCATTTTAAGTCCGTACTTCGTGCATCAGTTCAAGGATGCGATATTGAACATCCATCCGTCGCTCTTGCCGTCGTTCGGCGGGGCGCACGCTCACCGCGATGTGCTGGCGTACGGAGCAAAGGTATCCGGCTGCACGGTGCATTTCGTCGATGAAGGCATGGACAGCGGTCCCATCATCATGCAGAAAGCAGTGCCTGTGCTCGACGACGATACGGAAGATACCCTCGCTGCACGCGTACTCGAACAAGAACACATCGTTTATCCTAAAGTCATCGAATTGTACCTGGCGGGCAAGATTCACTTAAGCGGCCGCCGCGTTACGATCGACGACTGATCACATACCACTATCTACACAATAAGAGGAGGCGTTTTGCCATATGCCTATAAAAAGAGCTTTATTGAGCGTATCCGACAAGACCGGCATTGTAGAATTAGCACGCAGACTGCACGCAGCAGGCGTAGAAATCATCTCCACCGGCGGCACGATGAAAGCCATCGCTGATGCAGGCATTCCCGTTACGTACGTCAGTGATGTAACGAAATTCCCGGAAATCATGGACGGCCGCGTAAAGACTTTGAATCCGTACATCCACGGCGGCATCCTCGCTGTGCGCGACGATGTGAGCCATCAGGCGCAGATGCAGAAATTCGGCATTCAGCCCATCGACCTCGTAGTCGTAAATCTCTATCCGTTCCGCGAAACCATCGCCAAGCCGAACGTAACGCTGGCTGAAGCTGTGGAAAACATCGATATCGGCGGCCCGGCTATGATCCGCGCTGCGGCAAAGAATTTCAAATTCGTAACGGTCGTCGTAAATCCTCAGCATTACGACGAAATCGCCAAGATGGTAGAAGAAACAGGCTGCACGACCGGCAAGTTCCGCATGCAGCTGGCACAGGAAGCATTCAATCACACGGCTCATTACGATGAATGTATCCAGGCTTATCTGGCTCAGCAGCTCGAAAAGTAATATAACGTCAAATACAAAAAGGCGCACTGTCATTAGTGCGCTTTCTTAATAAGGAGGCATAATCTTGGATATTTTAGTAATCGGCGGCGGCGGCCGTGAACACACACTGGCTTGGAAACTGGCACAGAGCAGTGAAGTAGACAAAATATACGCAGTGCCCGGCAACCCCGGCATGGAAGCTGTGGCAGAATGTATTCCCGGATCGGTGGAAGATAATGACGCTCTCGTGAAACTGGCGCAGGAAAAAAAGGTCAGCCTCGTTGTAGTCGGCCCGGAAGTGCCGCTTACCAACGGCATTGTCGACGACATGGCAGCAGTGGGAATCCCTTCCTTCGGCCCGCAGAAATCGGCAGCACAGCTGGAAGGCTCCAAATCATTTTCCAAAGGAATAATGAAGAAATACGGCATTCCCACGGCAAAATACGAAGTTTTCACCGATGCAGATAAAGCAAAAGAGTACATCCGCAAGGAAGGTGCGCCGATCGTAATCAAAGCCGACGGCCTGGCGGCAGGCAAAGGCGTAATCGTGGCGGAAACATTGCAGCAGGCACTCGACGCTATCGACGAAATCATGTGCGATAAAGCTTTCGGCAATGCAGGCAGCAGCGTAGTAGTCGAAGAATTCATGGACGGCGAAGAAGCTTCCGTGCTCGCCTTCACCGACGGCAAGACGATCGTGCCGATGATTCCCTCGCAGGACCACAAACGCGCCCTCGACGGCGACAAAGGTCCCAATACCGGCGGCATGGGCACTTATGCTCCTGCTCCCGTTATCACGCCTGAATTAATGCAGCGCGTGCAGAAAGAAATCTTAGAGCCGACCATCGCTGCAATGCGCGCTGAAGGCAAGGAATACAAAGGCTGCCTCTACGCCGGACTGATGATAACGGCACAAGGCCCGAAAGTCGTGGAATTCAACGCCCGCTTCGGCGACCCTGAAACGCAGGTAGTGCTGCCGCTGCTCGACAGCGACCTCGGCAAGATCATGCTCGCCTGCACGAACGGCACGCTGGCTGACACGGAAATCAAATGGAAAGACAAAGCGGCTGTCTGCGTCGTAATGAGCGCGGGCGGCTACCCGGCAAAATACCGCAAGGGTGATGCCATCAGCGGCCTCGATGATGCAAAAGCAGCAGGTGCACTCGTATTCCATGCCGGCACGGCTAAAAAAGACGGCAAAGTCGTTACCAACGGCGGCCGCGTGCTCGGCATCGTAGCACTAGGCGATGATATCAAAGCAGCTGTGGACAAGGTCTATGAAGATGTTAAGCTCGTAGATTTTGCGGATGTTTTCTACAGAAAAGATATTGCACACCGCGCATTGAATAGAAAGTGATTAGAACTAAAACCGATACTTTTTCTTTTGTTAGGTCAAAAGAAAAAGTATCCAAAAAGAAAAGACCTTGCCGCGAACGGCTGGCTGGTTACTCGCTGTACCAATTTCACCTTTAGAAAACGGATTAGATTTCAGCAACGCTTGTAAACTCGCTGCGCTCAGACATACAAGCTAAAGACGCTTGCATTTCATCCATTTTCTAATCTGCCTGCGGCAGAGCGGTGAAATTGCTAAGGCTCGATTTGGGTTTAAAGACAGCCTGTACTATTATTCTAGTGGTAAAAAC
>CATYZV010000118.1 GCA_958415865.1 uncultured Selenomonadaceae bacterium | reverse complement strand
ACTTAATATATGGAAACGGTTCCATAAAGGACTGATATTTTTTATTTTATAAAGGAGCAAAAAGCCATGAAGAATCTAGTTATCAGCAGCCCTCTGGCGGGGAAGCTCATTCCACTCGCTGAAGTTAAAGACGCAGCTTTTGCCAGCGGTGCAATGGGTCCCGGTGCAGGTGTCATCCCTTCTGACGGAAAGGTGTACGCACCGTTTGATGCCAAAGTAGAAGTTTTATTTGAAACGAAACATGCAGTAGGCCTGACGGGTGTGAACGGTGAATCGCTGCTGATTCATGTAGGCATTGACACGGTGAAGCTAAATGGTGCTCCGTTTACGGCTCATGTCAAACAGGGCGATGATGTAAAAAAAGGAACATTGCTGCTGTCATTTGACATTGAAGCGATAAAGAGAGCAGGCTACGATACGACTACACCTGTATTAGTAACGAATGCTTTTGATTACGGTGAGATCATAATAAAAAATGACACTCAGCAGATTGTAGCACAGCAAGCTAAAGCAGAAGCGGCTCCGGATCCTGTAAAAGAGACAGCAGCAGCTTCTGATGAATACGCCGGCATGAACAAGGAACAGCGCGTGGCAGCTGAAATCTTGAAATACATCGGCGGTGCGGACAATATTCGTTCAGCGGAACACTGCGCTACTAGGCTCAGGCTTATTCTAAACGATAAGAGTAAAATCGACGAAAAAGCTGTGGAAAATATCGACGGTGTAAAAGGTCAGTTCTTTGCTGCAGCTCAATATCAGATAATACTCGGCACGGGCTTTGTCAACAAAGTTTACGATGCTATAATCAAGCAGGCGGGCAACGTTGCCACCAGCAATAAAGAAGAAGCGTACGCGCAGATGAGCATGTCTCAGAAGATTTCACGCACGCTAGGCGATATTTTCATTCCGATCATTCCGGTATTAGTCGCGACTGGCTTGTTTATGGGGCTGCGCAGCACGGCAACGAATCTCGGCGTGCAGTTCAGCGATAATTTCATGGCTATGTCGCAGATTCTGACTGATACGGCCTTTGCTTTTCTGCCGGCACTCGTAACGTGGTCGGCGATGAAGAAATTCGGCGGCACTCCGGTCATCGGCATCGTGCTGGGGCTTATGCTCGTAGCACCGCAGCTGCCCAATGCTTACGCTATAGCAGACGGTTCTGCCGTGCCGATGGAGTTTAATATATTCGGTCTTAGCGTGCCCGTCATCGGCTATCAGGGCTCGGTGCTGCCGGCTCTTATCCTCGGTATTTTCGCTTCTAAGCTGCAGCAGGCACTTAAGAAAATCGTGCCTGATGTGGTGGATTTGATCGTAACTCCGTTTTTGACGCTGCTCGTTTCGATGGTGCTGGGGCTTTTGATCATCGGGCCTATCATGCACACGATTGAACTTTTCATATTCGGCGCGATTCGTACCTTCCTTGAACTGCCTTACGGTATCGGCGGCTTCATCGTCGGCGGCCTGCATCAGGTCATCGTGGTAAGCGGTGTTCATCAGGTGTTTAATGCTCTGGAAATCGAACTGCTCTCTTCTACCGGCAGAGATATGTTCAACGCTCTGATCACCGGTGCGATCGTAGCTCAGGGCGGTGCAGCAATCGCTGTTATACTGCGCACGAAAAACAAAAAGAAACGCGCTATGTACATCTCTGCTGTTATCCCGGCTTTCCTCGGCATCACTGAACCTGTCATCTTCGGCGTGAATCTTCGCCTCATGCGTCCGTTCATCTGCGGACTGGCGGGCGGTGCCTGCGCAGGTGCAGCAGCCAGCATCATGCAGCTTGCCGGCACGGGCATGGGTATCACGGTGATTCCCGGTATGCTGCTATACATGGATAGGCTTCCGGCTTATCTGCTCGTGAACTTCATCGGCTTATCCATAGCTTTTGTTCTTACAATGATGTTCTTTAAATCGGAAGAATGATATGATAGTCTTATTCTAAAATACGAGGTGGCTTTATCATGGAAAAGGCAGAGCAGAAAATAACTATACAGGATATAGCGGACAAGGCAGGCGTTGCCAAAAGCACTGTTTCGCGCTATCTCAACAATGGTTATATCAGCGAGAAAAAGGCTGCTGTCATAGATAAAGTCATTCAGCAGACAGGCTATAGGGAAAATTTTTTTGCCAAGCGTCTCAAGACGAAGCACAGCAGGCTTATCGGCATAGTAATGCCGCGTTTTGATTCGTACTCAGCGGGTAAGCTGCTCACGGGTTTTAATGCGGTATTGGAGGAAAACGGCTATCAATCATTGATTTTGCTCAGCGATTTACAGTCTAAAAAGGAGATATCCAATATCCGCCAGCTGATAGGGCAGGGAGTGGACGGCATCATCGTGCAGTCTGTCGGCATTACCGACGAACACCTCAAACTTGCCTTAGATACAGCTATTCCGCTGATTTTCACGGGACAGAGCCATCCTGATGTACATTATGTAAAAGTCAATGATTACGGAGCCGGCAGTCTTATGGGCGAGTACATCGCCAAGCTAGGGCATGAAAAAGCAGTATATCTAGGAGTTTCTTCAAAGGATATAGCCGTAGGGCAAAAACGCCGCCAAGGCTTTGAAGACGGCTTTAAAGCGCATAATCCCTGCGGCAGCACAGCTTTTGTGGAGACGGATTTCAGCTTTGACAGAGCGTATGAGCAGGGAGCTGAGGTGATGAAGCACCATCCTACGGCTGTCGTCTGCGCTACGGATAATATTGCTCTGGGCCTTTTGCGTTATATGCACGAAAACAATATCAAAGTGCCGCAGGATATTTCGCTGGCAGGCTTTGGCGGCTATCCTTTCGGCAGTGTCGCATATCCTTCGCTGACAAGCCTTACCTTTGACTATAAGTATCTCGGTGCCAAGACAGCACACAAGCTGCTGACGATGCTAAAAGGCAAGCAGATACGGTCGGAATTTGATGATCATATGATGCTTATAACGCGTGAGAGCACTCGCGCAATCGAATGAATTTGCAATAGAAAGGTGATGTATTTTGAGCTGGCACAATGCTTTTCATCTGGAAATGAAATACGGTCTTGTAAATGATCCCAACGGGCTATGCTGGCAGGACGGCAAATATCAGATATTTTATCAGTGGAATCCGGACGGCTGCTGTCATTCCAACAAGCATTGGGGATACGTGCAGACAGAAGATTTCGTTCACTACAGCAAGCCGCGCATTGCGTTGTCCCCGGTTGATTATTTTGACAAAAACGGCTGCTATTCCGGTTCAGCACGCATTAAAAACGGGCGCATGGAGATATTTTACACTGCTAATTTGAAAGATGAGCAGAATATCCGCTATCCCCGCCAGATTCTAGCTGTAAAAAATCCTGATGGCAGCTTCACTAAGGAAAAAATCATCATCGATAACGTGCCGCAGGGTTATACGGCTCATTTCCGCGACCCGTATTTATTTACACACAGCGGCCGTTCTTTCATGGTGCTGGGTGCACAGCGCATAGATCTCACTGGCTGCTGCCTGATCTACGAAGAAATAGACAGTGAATGGCAGATGCGCGGCGAACTCATCACCGAGTACAGAGACTTTGGATATATGTGGGAGTGTCCTAACTTAATTACGGTAGACGGCACAGACGTGCTGCTGTTCTGCCCGCAGGGGCTTGAACCGCAGGGCGACGATTACAACAATCTCTACCAGTCCGGCTATATTGCAGGCAGATTTAATCCTGATACGCTGGAATTTGCGCACGGGAAATTCCATGAACTGGACCGCGGCTTTGATTTCTACGCACCGCAGGTGCTGCAGCATGAAAACCGCCGCATACTGTTCGGCTGGGTAGGTATGCCTGAACGCGAGCGTGAATATCCCACGACTAGTGAAGGCTGGATTCATTCTTTGACTATGCCGCGTGAGCTGCACTGCAAAGACGGAGTGCTGTATCAAGAGCCTGTTGCTGAACTTGCCGCCCTCTGCGGTAATTCGATTGTGTACAGCGATGAAGATTTAGCACATATTACATTGCCTAGGCGGGCTATGCTGGATTTTGATATTAAGCTGGGCGATGAAAAACATTGGCAGGCAGAGCTGCTGTTTGGCAGCGATATCATGCGGCTTGCCTACGATGCCAATACGGAAAAATTCTGCATTGACCGCAGCGATATGGCACTAGGCGGGAAAGGACAGCGGAGATTTAACGTAAAGCCTGCCAATGGAAAACTTCAGCTTAGCATCTGGCTGGACACCAGCATCATGGAAATCTACTGCCAGCATGGAAAAGTGTGTGCTACAGCCTGCTATTTCCCTGAACAGGCAGATACCGCTCCGCAGTTATCTATAAAGAACGTCTCTGCTAAAAGCAGTCTGACTGTACACGCTCTAGGCAGTTTTGTCTTTGCAGAAAATATGTAGATATGGTATAATACCAATAGAAAAAGAGAGACTCGTCTGATGTTGGAGCGTCAGCCCTCTCCCAATAAATTAGTAAATAATGGTAAAAGGCCGATGCAGTTTTAGCAGCGGCCTTTTTGCTATGTTAGATAAATTAACGTTTAGCGTTCATGATGAACGCTACCAACATACCGAAAGCAATCATTAACGAAAGCGTTTCAAACGTTGACATATGCGTTCACCTCCCTCGCGGGAAAAGGCCGACCATCAGGGTCATCGTCTCTCATAAAAATATTATATCATAAAAAAGTACTTGCCGAAATCAGTAGACGGCAAGTGCTTTTCGTTTTACATGATAGAAAGCTGGGCGTTGAGCACATCGGTTATAAACATACAGCCCGGTGCATGGGTTATCATAAATTCGGGCTTTACAGCCATAGCCACGGCTTGGGGCGTTACGCCGCAGGCCCAGAATACGGGAATTTCTCCCAGCCTGATCTCGGAGCGTTCGCCGAAGTCCGGTTTGTCTATGTCTTTGATGCCGATGGCTTCAGGGTCGCCGATGTGCACCGGTGCGCCGTGCACAAACGGCATACGAGTCGTTATCTGCACTGCGCGTATGGCATCGGCAGGCTTCATCGGGCGCATGGATACGACCAGCGGCCCGTGAAATACGCCGGCGGGCACACATTCGATATTCGTCTTGTACATCGGCACATTGTGATGATCGGTGATGTGGCGGACTTCAAGCCCTGCTTCAAGCATCGGGCCTTCAAAGGAGAAACTGCATCCGAGCAGGAACGCTACGAGGTCATCGCGCCAGTATTTAGCTATGTCCGTTACTTCATCGGTCAGTTCGCCACGACGGTAAATGCGGTAGCGCGGCACATCATAGCGAAGGTCTGCATCGGGCGCAGTGAGCCGCGGCACGGGAGAGCCTGCTTCTGTTACATCGAGCACGGGGCAGGGCTTGCGGTTGCGCTGTGTGAACAGCAGGAAGTCAAAGGCGAGGTCTTTGGGCAGGATAGCCATATTTGCCTGAGCATAGCCGTTGCACATACCGCTAGTCTGTCCGTCTATCTTTCCTTCGCGGATCAGTTTTCGCACATCAGAAGGCTTTGCATTCATCAAATCTAATTTATCCATCATATTCACCTCATTATCGAATTAACGATTTAGAATTTCTTCCAAGTGATCTTCCAAGTAATTCGTGTCTATTTCAGCGTTTTTAAAGGCATCGGTCATCAGTATCTTCTTTTGCAGGCTGATGGTCGTCTTAACGCCTTCGATTTTGAATTTTGAAAGTGCCTGTTCCATCTTGTCGATTGCCTGAGCGCGTGTCGGTGCCCAGACTATGACCTTAGCTATCATAGAGTCGTAAAACGGCGTTATCAAGTAGCCTTTGAACATGGCACTGTCGACGCGGATGCCCTTGCCGTGCGGCGGCTGGTAGCGTGTTATTCTGCCGGGGCACGGCATGAAGTTGTGCAGCGGGTCTTCTGCATTGACGCGGCATTCGATAGCCCAGCCGTTGATGTGGATATCATCCTGCGACCACGGCAGCGGTTCATTGGCGGCAACGGTTATCTGCGCTTTGATGAGGTCAGTGCCGGTTACCATTTCCGTAACGGGGTGTTCTACCTGAATGCGCGTGTTCATTTCCATGAAGTAGAAATTCTTGTCTTTGTCGACGATGAATTCCACCGTGCCTGCGCCGCTGTAGTGAACTGCTTTGGCGGCAGCTACGGCAGCTTTGCCCATTTTTTCCCTGAGTTCAGGTGTCATGATGGGCGAGGGTGCTTCTTCGATGACTTTCTGGTGGCGGCGCTGCGT
>CATYZV010000117.1 GCA_958415865.1 uncultured Selenomonadaceae bacterium | reverse complement strand
TCATTGCAGTATGATTATCATATAAATAATTCTCCATCACGATAAAATTTCCCTATGAATAATATTATTTTATCATGAAAAAAGCCCACGGAGTTTTGTTCCGTGAGCTTCTGTTAGTATTTGTCGGAATCTGCAAGAAAATCATCTACTGCCGCTCTGATAGATGAGCCGTTAAAGCCCTTGCGATAGAGATAAGCCATACATTTTTGCCTGTCGGCGGCTGATGGCCTGAAATGACTCTGCAATAGTTTAAGGCAGACATTGTATTCGTAGATATCTAGGTCGACACCGCTGTCAGCGAGAGCCTTTTCGATATCCTCACCGCTGAAGCCTTTTTCCCGCAGCTTGTACTTTACGGCCTGCCAGCTGCGCCGCTGTTCGTCGAGGTAGATGCGGCACTGTCTTTGACATAAGTCGGTATCGTCGAGGTAACGGCGCGACTGAAGGCGGGCTATAGCTTCTTCTACTTCCTCGGCCTCGTAGCCGCGCCGTTTCAGCTTGTCGCTGAGCTGCTTGGTGCTGTAGGGGCGTGCGGCAAGGAGGTCGACGGCGTAGACGAGTGCAGTTTTTGCAGGTGGTTTATTAAATGGCATCAGCTATTCACTCAGCTGCGGCGGTTTCGGGAGCGTCAGCAGCATCTTTTTTAGCCTTGCCTTTTGCTGTTTTGCCGTCTTTATCCTGTGCATCGGCGGGGACGTTTTCCGGGAAGAGCTTAGCGCGTATCTGGTCTTCGATATCCTGAGCCGTTTCGGGATGTTCTTTGAGATATGCTTTTACATTTTCCTTGCCCTGCCCGAGGCGCGTGCCCTGATAGGAATACCAAGTGCCGCTCTTGTCGAGGATTTCAAATGCCGTGCCCATGTCGATCAGGCTGCCTTCGCGGGAAATGCCTTCGCCGTACATTATGTCAAATTCAGCCTGCTTGAACGGCGGAGCGACTTTATTCTTTACGACTTTGATGCGCGTGCGGTTGCCCACGGGGTCATTGCCCTGCTTTATCGTGTCTATCTTGCGCACGTCGAGGCGCACGGAAGCGTAGAATTTCAATGCGCGGCCGCCTGTCGTCGTTTCCGGGCTGCCGAACATAACGCCGACTTTTTCGCGGATCTGGTTGATGAAGATAGCAGTGCAGCGCGATTTGCTGATGATACCTGTCAATTTGCGCATAGCCTGCGACATCAGGCGAGCCTGCAAGCCTACGTGCGAATCACCCATGTCGCCTTCGATTTCCGCTTTGGGCACGAGTGCCGCCACGGAGTCTACTACTACTACATCGATCGCGCCGCTTCTGACGAGTGCATCGGCTATTTCCAGAGCCTGTTCACCGTTGTCCGGCTGAGAGATCAGCAGATCGTCGATATCCACGCCCAATTTCTTCGCATAGACCGGGTCGAGTGCGTGTTCAGCATCTATAAAAGCAGCTACGCCGCCTGTTTTCTGCGCTTCTGCTACGATGTGCAGAGCCACCGTCGTCTTACCGGAAGATTCAGGGCCGTAGATTTCCACGATACGTCCGCGCGGCACGCCGCCGACACCGAGAGCCGCATCGAGCGGCAGGCAGCCCGTGTGAATGACATCGATGTTCATATTGGCAGAAGCATCGCCGAGCTTCATGATAGAGCCTTTGCCGAAATCGCGTTCAATCTGCTTCAGCGCGTTTTCCAATGCCTGCACTTTATCCATTTTATCTGTTTTATCCATTAAAAAAGATCACCTCTGTGTAAACTAATATTAGTAAGTTATATTTAAATTATACTCTATTTGACCTCAGTTAATCAAGCAAAATGTTCAATGAACCGAACATTTTAGCCTTCAACATAGTAAAGAAGCATCTGTGCATATCAAATGCAGTGCAGATGCTTCTTGCTTGCTAGAAATTATTCATTTTCAATGGCTAAAGATACTTATCACCGTTAAAATAAAGGATACGAGCGACAGTATCAAGCCGACCGTTACCCATTTTGTTTCGCGGGGAAGTCCTCTTCGCGAGCGGCGGTTGTTGCGCAAAATCGCAGTTACGCCGATGATCAAGCCTATTACGGCTATTATCAATGCTATTAAATCCATAGACATCACCTTGCTTTTTTATGATCAATCCCTGTGCAGTACGCGCCGCACGCCGAACCGCTTTAAATACAGGAGCGATTTGGGCTGTTCGAGCACTTGGGCGTATGTTACGGCTTGGATTATCTGCTGTTTTTCAATGCTGATGCGCAGGCGCGCTGCCTGTTCGGAGGAGATTTCCGTTTGCTGAATGTAATCTTTGTCCGATGAATCCGCTTTTACTTCAGCGGCAAAACGCTGCTGTGCCAGATAATCTTTGTAATCATCCTGCATCTGCTGCCAGACTGCCTGCTGTGCTTCAGTATCTAAATCGGGCAATTTATCTGCCGCTGCATTTTCCGGCTCGGTTTCTCTGTACACATCCTGCGCTTTATCCGCCTTGGGCTTGGACATCATATAATCCAAGGTCGTCTGCTGAGGCTGCGCCGATTGGTGTTCCGGCTGTTTTTTGACGATGATCACCGGCGGCTGGCTAGGCTCAGAGGGGCTGCCTATTATCACCGTATCATCGCCGGCATTCGGGCGGCGTTTCGGCTTTTTCTTTTTGGCGGCTTTGAAGATGCTCGCTGCCATCCAGATTATGAAGAATATAAAGGGGCCTAAGCTGTCCCAATCCATAGTATCACCGCCTTACTTTATCGGCACTTGACCTTGAGGCGTGCCGGGGTCGCCCGTCTTGCTGATGGCTTCGCGCATCTGCGTGTCGGCGTTGATGTTGTTGAGATTGTAATAATCCATGACACCGAGCTTGCCTTCGCGCAGAGCTGCGGCGAGTGCATGAGGTACTTCGGACTGTGCTTCGACGACGCGCGCTTCCATTTCCTGCGTGTACGCCTTCATTTCCTGTTCTTTTGCTACTGCCATAGCGCGGCGTTCTTCTGCTTTCGCCTGAGCAATTCGCTTGTCGGCTTCTGCTTGGTCGGTCTGGAGTTCCGCGCCGATATTGCGTCCTACATCGACATCGGCGATATCTATCGAGAGAATTTCAAAAGCCGTGCCGGCATCGAGACCCTTGCCCAGTACGGTCTTGGAAATATCGTCCGGGTTTGCCAGCACATCTGTATGGGCTTCTGAGGAGCCGACGGACGTTACAATGCCTTCGCCGACGCGGGCGATGATGGTCGGTTCGCCTGCACCGCCGACGAGGCGGTCGATATTGGCGCGCACCGTTACGCGAGCCTTTATCTTCAGTTCAATGCCGTTTTTGGCCACAGCGGAGACGACAGGTGTTTCGATGACTTTAGGATTTACGCTCATCTGCACGGCTTCGAGCACATCGCGGCCTGCCAAGTCGATAGCTGCCGAGCGTTCAAACGGCAGGGGAATCTGTGCGCGGTGCGCAGCGATCAGCGCGTCGACTACTTTGTCGACATTGCCGCCTGCCAAGTAATGGGCTTCCAGCTGATTTACGTGTACGTTAAGCCCTGCTTTATTAGCCTTTATCAAGGGCAGTACTATCTTCTGCGGCGGCACGCGGCGCATTCTCATGCCGACCAGCGTGAAGATGCTGACATGGACATTAGAGGCAAGTGCCGAAATCCACAGCCCGATCGGCACGAAATGCAGAAATACCATCACAGCTATTATTATAAGGACGATTATAAAACCTGATGCGATTAAACTTTCCATAGAAAAACCTCCTTAAATCGTATACAAATTAATCGACTTTGCGCACGATGATGCGCACACCTTCTACTTTTACGACGCGAATCCTTGAACCCTTCGTGATGAAGCTCCCTTCTGAAATCACATCGACAGGGCTGCCGCCGATATCCGCCGTGCCTGAAGGGCGCAGTTCCGACAGCGCAGTGCCCTCCTTGCCGAGATACGGCGAATAATCGACTGTGCTGACGTAGCCTTCCGTTGCAGTAGAAGCATTCTTTAGAACTAATTTGTTCCAAAGGCGGCTCGTCGGCAATTTCTTTATGATGACTGCAAAGATCACCACCGATACGACGAGAGCCGCAGCCATCATGTACATCGCATTGATATCGCCGCCCATCGCCAGAATCAGGCTGTACAGTATAGCCGCGATGCCCACGCCCGCAAAGATGCCGACCGTCGGTGTCAGTATTTCCACGATGACGAAGATAACGCCGATTATGAACATCGCGATTTCATAGAAGCTGACCAGCCCTTTGACGTAGCCGCTGCCCCAGAATACCGCCGCGGCGACCAGCCCCAGCAGTGCGCCGATGCCCGTGCCGCCCGTCTTGACTTCCACCAGTATGGCAAGAAAGATGACGATGAGCAGCAGGGTCTGCACCACTTGAGAATCTATGATAAAATCCATAGGCTAAAAACACTCCTTTCTCCGTGCATAATAATTCCTATAATGTTTTATTCAACAAAAAGCTGCTCTAAACCTTTAGCCAAAAGTTAAAATTCGGTTAAAAAGCTATGCAATAAAAAAGCCGGCATATACAGCCGGCATAAATCACTTTTCAATTTTCAATCTGCGCCAGACAGTCAGCATCATCGTAGCGTAGCACGCGCCGCCGCCGACGAAATTAGATATGAGTTCAGCATAAAACACGCCGTCTACTCCCAGATTGCCAACGTGTGGCAGTATTATGGTCAGCGGTACGACGAGGATAGCTTTGCGCAGCAAGGAAAAGAACGTGGCATAGCCGCCTTTGCCGAGCGAGATGAATGTCGTCTGCCCTGCCGACTGAAAAGCCATCATGAAAAAGCCGAAGAAGTAAATGCTCATCGCAGGAACGCCGGCCTCCAGCATCTCAGGCTCACTGTTGAACAGATGGATAAAACCGTGCGGGAACACCATCAGCACGAGCCAGGCAAGCATTGTATAGCCAAGGCTTATCTTCGTCAAAAAGCCGATGCCCGTGCGCACGCGCTCATATGCTTTTGCCCCGTAATTAAAGCCCAGCACCGGCTGTGCCCCGGAGCGGATGCCGTCTATCGGCATCTGCAGCACCATGCGTATGGAATTGAGCACCGTCATAACGCCGACATAGAGGTCGCCGCCCCAAGCAAACAATGTGATATTGCAGACTATCTGCACAAGGCTGTTCGTAACTGAAAAGATAAAGCCCGACATACCTAAATACGTGATCTGCTTCGTCAAATTCCAGCTGGGAAACAGATATTTCTTCCTGACTCGGTAAATAGCGCGGCGGCTCGTCAGAAAACGCATGACCCAAGCAGCCGAGACGAACTGCGAAATCACAGTCGCTATTGCCGCGCCTTTTACGCCCATATCCAATGCGAAGATGAAAATAGGGTCGAGCACGATATTCAAAACCGCGCCGATCAGCACCGTCGCCATGCCGAACTTAGCAAAGCCCTGCGCATTGATGAAGCTGTTCATGCCCAGCCCCAGCATCACAAACAGCGTACCCGTCAAATACAGCGTCAAATAAGCATCAGCATAAGGAAAAGTATCACCGCTCGCCCCGAATAGAAACAGAATCTCCCGCTTAAAGCAGAAGAACACAGCCATCAGCACGACACTCAAAAGCACCAAAAGCGAAAACGAACAGCCCGTAATCTTCTCCGCCATCTCATCATTGCCCTTGCCGCGCTCAATAGAGCAGAGCGGAGCACCGCCCATGCCTATCAGATTGGCAAACGCCGTTACCAGTATTAAAATAGGGAACGTAAGCCCCAGCCCCGTCAAAGCCAATGTAGCATTCTCCGGCAGATGACCGATGTAAATGCGGTCGATTACACTGTAGAGCACATTTATCAGCTGCGCCACCGTCATCGGCACGGCAAGGCTCATTATATTGCCCGCCACACTGCCCTTTGTAAAATCGTTGCGATTGTCCTTTATCTGTTTATTATCACTGCCTGCCATCAAGTATCACATCCCATAAGTCTATTGATTGATGAGCTTATTATACATCGTCAGGTATTAGCAGGCAAAATAAATCATGTGATCTAAAAATATAAAAAAACCGTATCTACTCTGATGAACAGCAGCGGATACGGTTTTTCTTTACTTTTTAAGATGAAAAAGGTATAATAAAGCACATAAGGAATGCAGCGTTTCGTAGCGTCAGCATTCCCCTAAGTTAATCTTTTTAGTGTAGAAGAAGCTGCCCGCTAGGAAAGCGAGGTGGCTTTTTTCGTACTTAAAAGTTAATCTTTAAAGTACAGTGCGACAACGCAGAGCACGACAGCAAA
>CATYZV010000116.1 GCA_958415865.1 uncultured Selenomonadaceae bacterium | reverse complement strand
ATCATACTGCAATGAGGTGATGCAATGTCGAATTTTTCATTTCTAGCTGAAAATGATGAATATAAATTGTTCGCAGCAGCGGCGCAGGAGGCAGAAACAGTCTATGCCGCTTCACCTGCTATGTGCGCGGTGGGCTGCCGCAAAGCGTTGGAACTTGCCGTGAAGTGGGTCTATTCTGCCGATAAGACGATGCGGATGCCGTATCGGGACAATCTACAGTCTTTAATTCACGAGCCTACTTTCAAGTTTGCGGTGGACAACCGCACCTGGGCAAAGCTGCCGTTTATCATCAAGCTGGGCAATCTGGCTGTGCATACGGCAAAATCGATGCGCGCAGAAGATGCTATGATGTCGCTCAAGGGTTTATTTGAGTTTGTGCAGTGGATTGAGTACTGCTATGCCGCGTCATACACGGAGCGTTCTTTTGATGAGCAGGCAGTGCCAACGCAGCGCAGCGAGCTACATATAGCCAAGATATCGGAGCAGGAAGTTCTGCTGGCGCAGAAGGATTTGGAAATTCAGCGTCTGCTCCGCCAAATAGAGAAGCTGTCGCCGCAGTACACTCAGCAGAAAGCTGAGCATACAGCGAGCCGCATATTTACACCGGAGGATATTTCGGAATTTGAGACGCGCAAGCGTTATATAGATGTGGATCTGCGGCTCATGGGCTGGCGCATAGGCAGCGGCGGAGATGTGCTAGAGGAATATCCGCTGACGGGCATGATGGGCAATGCGGCTCAAGCTGGCAGGGCTGATTACGTGCTGATGGGCAGCGACGGGCTGCCGCTGGCTGTGGTGGAGGCAAAGCGCACGGGCAAGGATGTCATGACGGGCAAAGAGCAGGCTGTTTTGTACGCGGACTGTCTGGAAAAACAGTTTGGCCGCCGCCCGATGATTTTTTTGACAAACGGCTTTGAAACGTATTTCTGGGATGATTTGAGCGGCCCGGACAGACAGGTCAGCGGCATTTTCAGCAAGGACGATCTGCAAAAGCTAATGAACCGCCGCCATCATAGCAGAAAACTCTGCGATATAGACATCAGCGATAAGATAACGGACAGAGTTTATCAAAAAGAAGCTATCCGCGCTGTCTGCGACCATATCGAGCAGGGCTTCCGCCACGCTCTGCTGGTCATGGCGACGGGCACGGGCAAGACGCGCACAGCGGCGAGCCTCGTGGATGTGCTTAGCCGCGGCGGCAGGATTACGAATGTACTGTTTTTAGCCGACCGCACGGCACTCGTACAGCAGGCGCGCGACGACTTCAAGCAGCACCTGCCGGATATGTCGCTCTGCAATCTCATGAAGAACAAGGACGACCGCCAAGCGCGCATAGTATTTTCTACTTACCCTACGATGCTCAATGCGATCGATTCGTGTCAAAATGAGGACGGCAGCAGGCTGTTCACCCCAGCTCATTTTGATCTGATAATCATAGATGAGAGCCACCGCAGTATCTTCAAGAAGTACCGCGCTATTTTCGATTATTTCGACGCGGTGCTGATAGGGCTTACAGCAACGCCCAAGCTGGAAGTTGCCCGCAACACGTACGAGTTTTTCCATCTGGAAGACGGCGTTCCCACTTATGCCTACGATTATGAGACGGCTGTCTACAAAGACCATGTGCTCGTCCCGTTCCAGCCCATTGCCGTAAAGACGAAATTCATGGACGAGGGCATTATCTACGACAAATTGTCCGAGCAGGATAAGGAGCGGTACGAAAGCGACTTTGCCGAGGACAATGCCTCCCTGCCTAGCTACATTCCCTCGGCTAAACTGAATAAATTCGTATTCAACATCAACACTGTGGATATGGTTATTCAAAAGCTGATGGCGGAGGGCATCCACGTGGAAGGCGGCGACCGCATCGGCAAAAGCATCGTGTTTGCCCAGAATAAAAAGCATGCTCAGCTCATAGTAGACCGCTTCAACAAGCTATATCCGCAGTACAACGGCACCTTAGCTGCGCGCATCACCTGCGAAGACAGGTACGCGCAGTCCTTGATAGATAAATTCAAGCAGGCGGACAAGCCTCCTTACGTCGCTGTATCGGTCGATATGCTCGACACGGGCATCGACGTGCCGGAGTGCGTCAATCTCGTATTCTTCAAAAAAGTCTGCTCCAAGACGAAGTTCTGGCAGATGATAGGACGCGGCACGCGCCTTTGTAAAAATCTAAACTGCGTCAAAGGCTCTGAGGAATACCCCGACAAGCAGGAATTTTTGATCTTCGATTACTGCGGCAATTTCGAGTTCTTCGGGCAGGAAACGGCTAATATAGAAAAAGGCTCTGTAGCAAAATCCCTCTCAGAAAGCATATTCTGCCAGAAAATCTCGCTGATTTATGCCCTGCAAAAAGCCGCTGAGCCAGAGCAAGAACTGCGCCAAGCTCTAATAGCTGAATGTGCCGGGCAGGTAAAGGCACTGAATCCGGAGCTTACCGCAGTGAAGCTTCAGCTGCGCCGGGTGGAAAAGTACAAGCAGGAGCAAGCCTTCCAGACGCTAAATCAGGGAGATAAGCGCGAATTGACCGATTTTATCGCGCCGCTCGTATTCAGCAGCGATAACGATGAAGCAGCCAAACGGTTTGACAAGTTCATCTACAGTATAATGCTGACGCAGCTGAACGGAAGTAAGCAGTCCCGTTTCGCCGATGAACTAATCAGCACGGCAGGGCAGCTGCAGCAAAGGGGCAATATCAGCCGGATAGCACAGCAGATGCCGCTTATAAAATCCATAGCCGAAGGCAGTATGCTCAAAGACCTCAGCCTGCCTGCTTTAGAAGATATACGCTTGAAGCTCCGCGGGCTGATAAAATTCATCGTGAATAAAAACGATGTCCGCCCTATCTACACCAATCTAAGCGATGAAGTAAAGGAAACGAGCACATCTTATACCTTAGCTCCGTCGCTGAATCTCGACAATTACCGCCGCAAGGTCAGCCGCTACATCGAAGAACACGCCGCCGACAGTGCCATTTACAAATTAAAGCACAACATCCGCCTTACTAAAGCAGATTACGCGGAATTAGAGCGCGTCTTCACCCAAGAGCTGGGCACAGCCGATGATTACGCACGCGAATTCGGCACAGCTCCGCTCGGACTGATGATACGCCGCATAGCCAAATTGGACAGGCAGGCGGCAATGAAAGTATTCTCGCAGTTCATCAATGACGAACATCTAAATCAAGCACAGATTGTATTCGTAAACAACATAATCGACTACATCGAAGCCAACGGCTATATGGAAGATCTGAAAATGCTGATGGACGCGCCGTTTGACCCGCCGGCGAAAATCCAAGAACTGTTCGACAGCGGGAAAATACGCCAAATAGCGCAGCTTCTAAACAGCGTGAAAGACAACGCCGTGCAGACAACAGTATCCTGACAGCAAAAAAAGCAGAGCATAATCTCTGCTTTTTTCATGCCTATATTTATTTGATAAATTGCCGCACTGCCGAGCCGTTTAAATAATTGCATAGCCTGCCTTGATAGCGGTCGTTTTCCTTCATATAATTTATTATCTCGTCGCGAATCTTCCACCAGCCTGTCTGCCAGTTGGAAAACAGCGTCGCCTCTGCCGGTGCTCTGCCGATTATGCGCTGTAATACGATATCGGGCGCGAGGTTTTCCAGAAAGTCGATTACGCGCTGTTTGTAATGGTCGCAGGAGATGATTTCGATTTCGCCGTTTTCGTACTGCTCAGCCATCTTCGTGTTCTTGACGATGTAAAGCGCGTGCAGCTTCACTTGATCCACGCCAAGCGCGGAGATGACGCGCGCCGTCTCTATCATGTCGCTGTCGTCATCCCATGGAAGGTCCAGTATGACATGAGTACAGCACAAAAGCCCGTACCGCTTTATCCTCAGCACTGCATCGAGGTATTCGGCAAGCCCGTGGCCGCGGTTTATCTTTTTCAGCGTTTTATAATTGACCGTCTGAAGACCCAGCTCGACACAGATGTCTATCTTTTTTGCCTGCGCTGTCTGCGCGAGAATTTCCAGATACTCATCGCTTACACAGTCGGGGCGGGTGGCGATGTAGATAGCTGCGGTATCGTCAGCAGCTGCAGCTTCGTCGACGTACGCTTTAAACTGCTCCGGCGGCATATAGGTGTTGCTGAAGTTCTGGAAATACGGGATGAATTTCTTTGCCTTGTACTTCGGCACGATATGCGCTTTATTACGCTGTATCTGCTCGGTGATGGTCATGTCAGGCGGCAGATTCTCATAGCCTGCTCCGATGCTGCCGCAGAAGGTGCAGCCGAAATTGCCGCAGGTACCGTCGCGGTTGGGGCAGGTCAGCGGCAGCCCTATAGGGAGCTTGTAGACCTTTTCGCCGTAACGCTGCTTCAGGTAATCGGAAAAAGCGTAGTAAATCCTATGACCGTTCACGGTCGTGTTAGCTGTATTGTTGTTCATTATAATTTTATATCTCCCTGCTTTAGCTTCTGCCAGCGGACTTCATCGCTGTTCTTATCGTAGGCAAACAGCATGGCATTTTTTTCGGGCACGATTTTTCCGTTTAATAAGCCGGGTATATCGCAATCGAATACCTCAATCGAAAATGATTTTTTTAAATCGCGCCAAGTCTTAAACTCATAATCGCGCACATAAGGCAGAGCCGTGTCGCTCATGTAAAAATCGTCAGCCGCTTTTTTGCTGATCTCCTGCCAAGGCAGGCAGCTCGGCTTGAATTTGCCCTTGTCAGATAATAATGCGTCGAATTTCAATAGATTTAAAATAGCTTTCTTGTCAATAAAATGGTCATTTTGAGCGATAAAATCGGCTAAAAATCCATAGAGCAGCTTAGGCGCGTGCGGTGTCAAATGCAGCTGCTCACCGCGCCAGTAATCCGTGAAATCAGCAAAAAAGCCGTAAGCATCGCCGCTGTACTGCTCTATCAGGTACTTGACTGTATGCTTAAATCTGCCGGCATTGTAATACAGCTCCAGCACATCGACGAAGATTTGCAGCCAGCGCATTTCATCGTAGTTCATGTACTTATTGCTGATGACCTGATACGGAGCCTGCGGCATATAGACGTAATCGTGCTCCTTCGTCAAATCGTTCATCGCCGCGCCCTTTAAGAGCTTTAAAAAGCCCACTTGCAGCATATCGGCTTGCAGGGCGTAGACATCGTTGAACGACTTGGCAAAAGAATGAATATCCTCATAGGGCAGCCCGATGATCAAATCGACGTGTAGATGAATATTGCCGTAAGCCATTATGGTCTTGATATTGTCCGCCATCTCCTGCCAAGGATTGGCGCGGCTGATCTGACCCAGCGTCTTTAAGTTCGTCGACTGAATGCCGATTTCAAACTGCACCCTGCCCTTTGGCATATCCTTCAGCACTTCTTTTATCTCCTCGTCGATATGGTGAGCGACGATTTCAAAATGGAAATTTGTGCGGCAGTTCTGTTTAGCAATAAAGCGCAGAATCGGCAGATAATGCTTTTTATCGGCGTTAAAGGTGCGGTCCACGAATTTTACTTGGCGCACATCGTGGCGGATGAAATAGGACAGTTCAGCAAAAACCTTATCCAGCGAACGGTAGCGCACGCCGCGCGTCGCACACGACAGGCAGTACTTGCACGAATACGGACAGCCGCGCGAGCTTTCGTAATAGATAATGCGGTCTTTAAGAGACTCGATATCCGCATCATCATAGGGAAAAGGTATGCTGTCCAAATCAGCCACAGTAACAGCATAGCTTTCATCAATCGAATCATCTAACCGCCTTGCCACGCCCGGAATAGATATATCCTCTGCCGATCTGCCCTCAAGCAGATTTTCAGCCAATGCGTAAAAAGCCTCTTCACCCTCGCCGCGCACCACATAGCTGACCATGGGATACTGCTCCATGAACTTCCTCGTCTCATACGACACCTCAGGGCCGCCGCAGACGATAGTGCAGCCGGGCAAAAGGCGGTGCACCAGCGGCAGCAGCAGCTTTACCAGCTCGATATTCCAGATGTAGCAGGAAATAGCCAGCACATCGGGCTTGGCATCAAAAATCCTATTGGCGATTTCAATTAAATGATTATTTATCGAAACCTCTAGCAGCTCCTTCTCGAACGGCAGCTCTCGGCATGCTTTAAGCAGGTAGCGCGCCGCCAGCGATGAATGTATGTATTTAGCATTTACAGCAGTAAACAGTATTTTCATTAAACCATATCTCTTTCTTTGCATTTTCACTTCATCTGTAGTATAATAAAGGACAAGGAAGAGCTGGTGCGCAACGTCAGCC
>CATYZV010000115.1 GCA_958415865.1 uncultured Selenomonadaceae bacterium | reverse complement strand
TGTTAGAAAACATTGTGCATTGTTCAGTTTTCAAAGAGCATTTTCAGCTTTTCAGGAAGTCTTTATCAGTGCTTCACCGAATCAGCTTTTATATTATATCTTGTTGAGTTTCGTTTGTCAAGAACTTTTTTATCTTTTTTTAAGATTTTTTGAAGCTCTTGATTTCAAATCCTCATTTGCGGTGCCGCCTCATCAGCGACGAAAAATATTATATCGTATTGAATCTATTATGTCAACACTTTTTTTAGCGATAAGCACCGATTTTTTTCAATAGCTTTAACAGAAGCCCGTCGTGCAGCTCTACAGCCTGATGTTCGCATAGCTCCTGACAGCAGTAGCAGCGGATACATAACTGATAGTCGATATGTGCCCGGCGGTTTTCCATGGTGATCGCCTTTGCCGGGCAGTGGCGCATACATCTGCCGCAGCCTACGCACGATGGTGTGATGACGGGATGGGACAGCAGCTGTTTTTGGCCAAGGCGCAGCATCCAGTTGGGCAGATACGTATCCTGCATAGTCTTATAGGTGTGCGGCGGTGCAAAGTGAAGCTGTCTGCCTGCGGCATCGCCTATTACTTCTATATCCTTGAGGCGCGGGGAGCGATTCTGTTCGATAGCGGCGGCAGCTATGGGCATTTTTTCAGCGGCAAAGCCCATCTTATCCGCCATGATGAGGTCTGCTGCCAGCGCACTGCCGGAGGCGAGCAGCATCTGCGGCTTCACGATATCGCCGCTCATCGGGCCCTGCCCTTCCATGCCTGTAATACCGTCGATGATCGTCAGAACGGGATTTACCGTGTAATGCAGATCTACCATCACATGGGCAAAATCCGAATGCTTCTGCATCCGCAGATGAAAGCGTGCCTTGTTCGTGCCGACGACGCAGCCGAACAGATTTTTAACGCCGCCGGTAACGCCCATGAACACGTGCGTCTTCATCTTTGCCAGTGAAATAACTTTGTCAAACTCTGCCAGTCTTCTGGTCAGGCTGAAATGCTTGACGAACCTGCCGTCAGGGCAGGGATAATCCGCGCTGTGCCTAAAGATGATAAAGGGCACATCCTCTTCTTCACAGACTTCGAGTATGCCTGTTTTCTGCGCCGTCGTCTTCACGTTGTTCACGCCCGGCGAATCGCCCACGCCTACCTGCGCACCGATGCCTTTGAGCGCGTGAACGACTGCCCGCACTACTTCCGGATGGGTCGTTACGGCTGCTTTCGGCTCTGCCGCTGACAGCATATTGGGCTTTACCAGTACCTTATCGCCTTTTTTTATGTATTTTTCCCAGCCGCCGATCAGTTTTACTGCTTCATTGACTGCGCGGCTGACTTCTGCGTAATCGTAATCAGAGGCTCTTACAGCCGCTACTTTTATTTTTTCTGTCTGTTCAGTCAAACTCTTCCCCGCCCTCGCTAAAAAAATAAATGCCAAAATCTCTTCTATTATATAGATGATTTTGGCATTGAATATCCGTTATTTATTTGCCCGCTACAAAAGGCTCCGGTTTTGCATCGGCGAGCCCATAATGGTATAGCACTGCCTGTACAATGCGTTCAGAAGCTTTGCCATCGCCGTAAGGGTTGCACGTGTTAGCCATGCGCTGATATTCGTCATGGTCTGTCAGCAGGTATTTCGTTTCGTCGTAGACGCGCTGACGCTGCGTGCCGATCAATTTCACCGTGCCTGCTTCTACTGCTTCAGGCCGTTCGGTCGTATCGCGCAGTACGAGCACGGGCTTGCCCAGTGAAGGTGCTTCTTCCTGTATCCCGCCGGAATCCGTCAGCACTAAGTACGCTCTGTGCATCAGGTTGGCAAACGGTTCGTAATCGAGCGGATCGATAAGATGCACGCCCGGCACATTGCCCAATTCTTCATTGACGACTTCGCGGACTTTGGGATTCTTATGCACGGGGAATACGATTTCCACATCGTGAAATTCTTCGACAATATCCTTCAGTGCTTTGTAGACGTGGCGCATCGGTTCGCCGAGATTTTCGCGGCGATGCGTAGTAACGAGCACTATGCGCTTGTTTTTGAAGTCGATGTTTTTCAGTTTTTCATCGGCAAAATCAAATTCATCGTCAACAGTCTGATGCAGTGCGTCGATGACCGTGTTGCCGGTGATGAATATCTTTTCCGGATCTGTGCTTTCCTTCTTTAAATTGCCGCTCGCCGTGGATGTCGGAGCAAAGTGCAGATCTGCAATAGCACCTGTAAGCTTGCGGTTCATTTCTTCAGGGAACGGTGAATACTTGTTGAAGGTGCGCAGTCCTGCTTCCACGTGTCCCACGGTCGTTTCATGGTAATACGCTGCCAGCGCACCGGCAAATGTCGTAGTGGTATCGCCGTGTACCAGCACGATATCCGGTTTTTCTTTCGTCAATACCTTGTCCAGCCCGTTCATCGCTTTCGTCGTGATGTCGAACAGAGTCTGGCCTGCCGCCATGATATTGAGATCGTAATCGGGCTTGATCTTGAACAGGTGCAGCACTTGGTCGAGCATATCGCGGTGCTGTGCTGTTACAGCCACTACCGGAATTATTTCTTCCGGGTGCTTATTTAGCTCCAAGACGACAGGAGCCATTTTTATTGCTTCCGGCCTAGTGCCGAAAACCGTCATGACTTTTATCTTCTTTTTCATCTCTTCACCTCTGCAAATTAAAAGGCAGGTTTTCGCCTGCCTTTTGCTTTTAATATCAATGTAATCCCGTTCCGGTTTTATTTTTCATGCTGAAAATGCCTATTTTTTTAGCACCGAATAGAATTACAGCAGCGACGAATACCACGATTACCGCAGCTACAGCCGGGCTGACTTCCGTCAGCGCAATGGCTGCCAGTCCCAAAAATGCACTGAATACGTACATCAGAAGCACTGCCTGCCTTTGGGAAAAGCCCATGGCAAGCAGGCGGTGGTGCAGATGGCCTTTATCGGGCTTGAAGATCGGCACTCCGCCGCGGTAGCGGCGCACGATAGCAAAGGTCGTATCGAGTATCGGCAGCCCCAGTGCCAAGATAGGCACTACCAGAGCGATAGTAGCCGCGCTCTTGACAGCTCCGATGATGGAAATCGCGGCAAACATATAGCCGAGGAACATGCTGCCCGTATCGCCCATGAAAATTCTAGCCGGGTTGAAGTTGTAATGCAGAAAGCCTAAAGAAGCTCCGGCAAGTGCAGCAGCCAAAAAGACGACTGACATATCGCCGAACTGCAATGCCACCAAGAGCAACGTGATAGTCGCAATAGTGGAAACTCCTGCTGCCAGCCCGTCCAGCCCGTCAATCAGGTTGACGGTGTTGGTGATGCCGACGACCCAGAAGATCGTTACAGGCACGGCGAGGTATTCAAGGAATATAAAATCGCCGAACGGGTCGGTGATAAAATCTATTCTCACATCAAACGCCACGAGAATAGCTGCCGCCAAGATCTGGCCGAGCAGTTTTACTTTTGCCGGCAGGCTGATAAAATCGTCGATGATTCCGACTACGACGATGAAGCTTGCACCGAGCAGTATGCCGATAATCTCTGTACTGAAATCAACCATGGAGCAGACCGCTATCATAAAGGCAAAGTAAATTGCCAGCCCGCCGAGGCGCGGTATAGGTTTTTTATGAACTTTGCGCGCGTCCGGCTTGTCCATCGCGCCCGCCTTCACCGCGAATTTAATCACGAACGGTGTAAGGGCATAGACAGCTATCAGGGCCGTTATAAACGCTAAAAAATAAGTAGGCATTTTGTTGTTCGCTCTCCTTTTTCATTAACACCGATTATACTCAAGTTCAATTTAAATGTCAATAATAATACCGCCTATGCGGTACTAAAAGACATTATTATTATGGCATTGGCTCAAGTCATCTCAGGTTATGTCTTCAGGAGCGATTTCAACAACAGAGCCGTCCGTTTCCAGATATACTGCCTTGGCTATCATCGCATTGCGCAGCATTCTCCTGCACAGAAGGCAGGGCTTGCCGGAAGCCAGCGTGCCGTCAGCATTGTAGCCGACGATATAGATGGTGGCACCCTTCATCTTCACCGGGTCAGCGGCGATGACAGCGTTCTGCTCAGCGTGTACAGCCACGCAGAGTTCATACCGCTGTCCTTTGGGCACATTGTACTTTTCGCGCTCGCAGATGCCGGTGTCGATGCAGTTCGCCTCGCCGCGCGGCGCACCGTTGTAGCCGGTGCTGATGATGATCTTGTCTTTGACGATGATCGCGCCGTACTTGCGGCGCAGACAGGTCGAACGCCTGCCCACAGCCGTGGCGATATCCAGAAAATACGTCGTCCAATCGGGACGAGATTGAGCTGTCATTATAGTATTACCTCAGGAAAATGCTTATTCATACAGCGGGAAAGCTTTGCAGATAGCATCTACATCTGCTTTTGCCTTTGCGACAGCTGCTTCATCATCGCGGTTGTTGATGACAAAGGCGATGATGTCTGCTACCTTGCGAATATCGTCTTCTTTGAGTCCGCGGGTCGTCAGTGCAGGCGTGCCGAGGCGGATGCCGCTGGTAACAAACGGGCTGAGCGGTTCAAACGGAATGGTGTTTCTGTTTGCCGTGATGCCGATGCTGTCGAGCAGCGTCTGTGCTTCTTTGCCCGTGATGTTCTTGGAGCGCAGGTCGACTAGCATCAGATGATTGTCCGTGCCGCCGGATACGATTCTAAAGCCGTCTTTCATCAGTTCGTCAGCCAGTGCAGCCGCATTTTTTATGACCTGATGCTGATATACTTTGAATTCATCGCTGAGTGCTTCTTTGAAAGCTACTGCCTTAGCTGCGATGACGTGCATTAAAGGGCCGCCCTGGATGCCGGGGAAGATGGCTTTGTTGAATTTCTTGCCGAATTCAGCGTCTTTGCAGAGGATCAAGCCGCCGCGCGGTCCGCGCAGTGTCTTATGCGTCGTGGTCGTTACAACATCTGCATAGGGGACAGGGCTGGGATGGAGGCCTGCTGCAACGAGGCCGGCGATATGAGCCATATCCACCATGAGATACGCGCCGACTTTGTGTGCTATCTCGCTCATGCGTTTGAAGTCGATTATGCGGGAGTACGCGCTGGCACCGCCGATTATGAGTTTCGGCTTGTGTTCTACAGCGAGTCTTTCCATTTCATCGTAGTCGATGCGTTCCGTTTCCTTGCTGACACCGTAGGGAACGACTTTGAAGTATTCACCGGAGAGATTTACCGGGCTGCCGTGAGTCAGGTGGCCGCCGTCCGTCAAGTTCATGCCCATGATGGTGTCGCCGGGCTTGAGCAGTGCAAAATAGACTGCCGTATTTGCCTGCGCACCGGAATGAGCCTGTACATTGGCGTATTCAGCACCGAATAATTTTTTGGCGCGGTCAATGGCTAGCTGTTCAGCCACATCGACGTATTCACAGCCGCCGTAGTAGCGTTTGCCGGGATAGCCTTCAGCGTATTTGTTGGTCAGCACACTGCCCTGTGCTTCCATTACAGCTTTGCTGACGATGTTTTCTGATGCTATCATTTCCAGCTTGCTGCGCTGGCGGCCCAGTTCTTCGTCGATAGCTGCTTTGATTTCAGGATCTACGGCTGCGAGTTTGTCCATTAAATTCATTGTAATCCCTCCGAACTATTTCGTAATAAATTATTTATTTTCTGCTTCCAATGCCATGATCTTGTTGACGCGGCGTTCATGGCGGCCGCCCAGAAATTCTGTGCTCATCCAGGTTCTGACGATTTCAGCGGCGATTTCTACGCCGGTCGTGCGTCCGCCCATAGCGAGGACGTTGGCATTGTTGTGCTGGCGGGACATCTTCGCCGTGTAGGTTTCATGGCACAGAGCTGCTCTGATGCCCTTGATTTTGTTGGCGGCGATGGAGATGCCGATGCCGGTGCCGCAAAGGACGATGCCTCTGTCAAATTTGCCCTGAGCTACCGGTACGCAGACCTTTGCAGCGATGTCAGGATAATCGACGGATTCACCGCTGTTCGTTCCCACATCTGTAACTTCTACATCGGGAAATTCTTCCTTCAATACTTTTTTCACGGCTTCTTTCAATTCCACTGCACCGTGATCACTGCCTATAACTAATTTCATGCTGTCAGCTCAGCTCCTCATCTGCGCCGCCGCGCTAAAGCAATTTAAGCTGCGAGGACGCGTTAATTTTTTTTGACATACTCCCCATGAATAAATTCAGGGGATTCTTAGGTGATAGCGACTCAGCCTGAAAACTCAGGTCTTACAAAGTCTCCCTAAATAGGTCGATGTCCCGACCTCCCATATATTCAATGCGGCATTTCTGTCCC
>CATYZV010000114.1 GCA_958415865.1 uncultured Selenomonadaceae bacterium | reverse complement strand
GTATTAATACTTTATTGACTACTCTTTATTCGGCTATGAGATCAATAAATACAAATCTTCGAGCATTATAAATTATGCCGTTCTGCCGCAGGCAGATTGAAAAGTCAGTGCAGTGTAGACGGTTTTAGCTTACACTGTCTGAGCGCAGCGAGTTTGTAAGCGTTGTCGGAACGGAGCTGATTTTTCAAAGGCATAATTTATAGCGAGCCGGCTCTTTTTTCTTTGGTTCGTTTCTTTTTTGAGCTAGCAAAAAAGAAATGAACACCTATCATTCAATGAACATTGCATCACCGAAGCTGAAAAATCTATACTTATCTTTAACTGCTTCTTTATAAGCTTTCAGCACAAATTCACGTCCGGCAAAGGCACTTATCAGCATGATCAGCGTGGATTTGGGCAGGTGGAAATTCGTTACAATGGCATCGACGAGCTTGAATTTGTAGCCGGGATAGATGAAAATTCCCGTTTCGCCGGCTGTCGGCGCGATGGTGCCGTCGTCTTTTGCGGCTGATTCGAGCGTGCGGATGGAGGTAGTGCCGACGGCGATGACTCTGCCGCCGCGCGCTTTTGTCGCGTTGATAATGTCGGCTGCCTGTTTTTCTATATGGTAAAATTCCTTGTGCATGACGTGGTCTTCGATATTATCCACATTGACAGGGCGGAAGGTGCCGAGGCCTACGTGCAGTGTTACAAAAGCCAAGTCAATGCCTTTTGCCTTTATTTTTGCCAGCAAGTCTTTAGTAAAGTGCAGGCCTGCCGTAGGTGCGGCAGCGGAGCCTTCTTCGCGCGCGTAGACTGTCTGATAGCGGCTCTTGTCGTCCAGTTTTTCATGAATGTACGGCGGCAAGGGCGTTTCGCCGAGGCGGTCGAGTATTTCTTCAAAGATGCCGTCGAATTTAAATTCCACGATGCGTCCGCCGAAGTCGGTGTGATCTACGACTTCACAGCTCAGTTCATCGCCGAATTCAATAACGTTGCCGAGCTGTGCTTTTTTGCCGGGCTTGACGAGCACTTCCCAGCGCGTGCCTTCCGTGCGGCGCAGCAGGAAAACTTCCACTCTGCCGCCAGTCTTGGCGCGGTGGCCGATGAGGCGCGCCGGCATGACTTTCGTATCATTGAACACGAGCGTATCGCCCGGCTTGAGATAATCTATCAGATCGTAAAAATGCTTGTGTTCTATCGACTGCTTTTCACGGCTGAGCACCATCAATCGCGAATGATCGCGTTCCGGGCACGGTGTCTGCGCGATGAGTTCTTCGGGCAGCTCGTAGTCAAAATCACTTAATAACATCAAAAAACCCCTAACTTGTATAAATCTGTTTTCAATACAGCGATTTCAGCTGTACATCAGTGTAGTAATGCAGCAGTATCTGGCGATAATTTTTGCCCTTGTCGGCTAGGGACTTCGCTCCCCACTGCGACATGCCGAGGCGGTGGCCGAAGCCCTTGCCGTTTATTAGGATATCAGCTGACTGCATCTTGTTTATCCTGAGCGATGAGCCGTCTTTTGTCTTGCCGTTCTCTGTAACGCTCAACTTGAAATTGGAGCTTTTCAGCCCCAGCATACTGCGCATTGCCGCGCCGGACATATTGACGGACTTTGCTGTGCCGATGAATTTGATGTACTTGCCGCGGCTGTCCTCTCTTGCCTGCTGCTTGAACAGTGAAGTGTCGATTTCTTTCAGCACACCGAGGCTGCCCCGCTGATCCCCGATTTTTTCATTGAGGCTAGACGCGCTGATCTTTTCCGTCCAGTTCATATAAGGAGAACGCTCTGTGCTGTCATCGACTGCTCTCAAATACGGAACTCTTGCATCCCATACATCTTCACTGTTTTCAGTAGAGCCGCCGGAGGCTGCGTGGAATACGGCACATATGGGACTGCCGAGGTACGTCAGCACCACGCCGCGCGTAGCATCTACTGCTCGGCTTGCCGCTGCATTTTCTGCCGCTATGCCGCCGTATACTTGGCAGTCATTCGTAATACAGACATCGAAGCCATCGCGCGCGTGCTTGCCGTCTATCTTGTCGTAGAGAGCGTAAGAACGCGCCGCCACAGCCTGCGCTTTTAAAGCCTCGCTGTTCCAGTCCGTCGGCATTTCATTAGGCACTACGCCGTATAGATATTCGTCTATCTGAAGGCGGTTTATGACCGTCAAGCCGTTTTGACGCGACTCGATGCGCAGTGCTCCGCGGTATTTCTTGCCGTTGACGCTGACGGCTGCATTGTTCTTTACAGCTACCACAACAACGGAACCTGCTGCCTTCGAGCCGATATAAATCCTGCTGTTTTTGCGGCTTATCTGCACACCTTTATTTTTATTAAACCTGTAATTTTTATCTTTGTCGAGATCCTTGACGACGAAATCATCCTCGGCAGATACGGATACCTGCTGCTGATTTTGCAGCAGCCCGACGCGGATGTACTGCATATCGCTGTTTTCAGCCGCCATTGCCGATGCAGCCTGGACAAAATTCATGCAGAGAGCAAGGCCCAAGACAATCAGTATTCGCTGTATATACCTAGCCATGTGCTCACCTGCGCTTGTTTCTTTTCTTATTCGCCTGTTCCTTTACTCTGTCGTCATCTATTTGCACTGCTGTATCCGATTTTGTATCCTGTCTGTACTTTATGCCGCAGAAAATGAAAAAGGCCAGCCCCAATGCAAAAGCTGCTATGCTCGTCGTCTGCGCTGAGGTAAACTGCAAAAATACAGGTTCAGCATAATCGCCGCGCAGAAATTCCAGCCCGAAGCGCACCAGCGAATAGAGCATGATATAGAGCGAAAAAGCCTGCCCTTTAGCGTGCGGAAATGAACGGTATATCAATAGCAGTGCGAATATGACGACATCGAGCTGCCCCTCCCAAACCTCGGCGGGCCAGAGCGGCTGATCGCCGTAAGTTCGGTAAGCGAGCGTCGTTTCCGGGTAGATGATGCCGAAGCCCGTGCCCGTCGGCGCGCCGAAAGCATCGCCGTTTAGCAGATTGGCACAGCGGCCTATCGCCTGCCCCAGCACGAGTGCCGGTATGACGATATCCGCCAGGGCAAGAATATCTATCTTGTGCCGCCAAGCGTATATCATGCCCGCACCAACGCCAAACACGATGCCGCCCTGTATAGCCATGCCGCCCTGCCAGACGTTGAAAATCTCATCCAAATGATGGCTGTAATAATGCCAGTCGAAGAAAAACACATCCCAGAGGCGCGCACCGACTATGCCTGCAATACCCCCGTAAATTCCCATATCGACTATGTGCTGATGCCACCTGCCGTCCTGCTTGGCAAGGTAATACGCAACACCTGTAGCCAGTATGATGCTCAGCGACAGTACAAGCCCGTATGCACGCACCGGGAATTCACCTATGAAAAACAAATACTGGTGCATTTTATCACCCCATATATGTGTAATTTATTATACTATTGTTTAGTCTGCAATTCTGTCAGCCACATGATTTCGGCATCTTCGCCGTTGTCCTCGTAGTAGCCGCGCCGCCTGCCTGCCGACTTAAAGCCAAGGCTTTCGTAAAGGTGCAGTGCCCTTGCATTGCTGGGGCGCACTTCCAGCGTCATCGCCGCCGCTCCTCTTTGAGCGCAGTCAGCGATCATATGCTGCATCATCTGCCTGCCAACTCCTTTGTTGCGGTACTGCGGCAGCACTGCGACATTCGTAATCTGCGCTTCATCGCAGACGAGCCACGCACCGGCATAGCCGATTACTTTGTCGCCGTCTAAGGCGAGCAGATAATGCGTGTTCTCATTGGAAGCCTCTCGCCAAAACGATTCGCGCGACCACGGAATTTTAAAGCACGCTGTTTCTACCGTTTCCACATCAGCCGCATCATCGGGAACCATTCGGCGAAAACTCAGTTTAAATTCTGCTCGGCTCATGCTTTTGCCTCTGCCTTGCCATGGCGTTTTTCCCAAAGCACTTCCGCTTCCGAACGGCGGATGTAGACAGGCTCCAAATTCATGATATTAGCCGTCTCACCCCGCTGAAGGCGAGGCAGTGCTGCCATAGCCGCATTTGCCGCGCGCGGCATACAAAGATGCGGCAGCCCCAGCGATATATTGCCGTGCTGCTGCCTGTATTCGTCTATCAGCGCGGCTTTCTTCTGTGCTATATCGCCCGTGAAAATCACCGGTCTATTCAGTTCACCGCACTGCTCAAGCACATCGGCAAACGATTTTACGCAGGTAGGCTGCACTTCGTCAAAGCCCGTGCCGTTCCATTCGTACAGCGCGAAATAAGCATTGCCCTTCTGCGCGTCCAGCGTCGCAGCCGTGTAAATCCCCGGCACGGGATAATGCCATGCGAGTACTTCCAGCGACGGCACTGCCACGACCGGTATATCAAGAGCGTACGCCATCATCTTGACTGTGGCAAGCCCTATTCTAAGCCCCGTAAATGAGCCGGGGCCGATGCTGACAGCCAGTGCCGTCAAATCCTTCTTGTCGACATGAGCTATCTTGAGCACCGTTTCTACATGGCTCAGCAGCACCTGCGACTGCGGCAGCTTGAGCTGCATCGTTACTTCAGCCAGCAGCCTGCCGCCGTCCACGACAGCCGCTCCCGATACCATAGTCGATGTATCTATTGCTAAAATCGGCAAATCATTCACTTCCTATAATAATATTAGTACGATTTATTGCCGCCCGCCTCTGCCTGCAATATTTCATACAGTTCAGCGTAGCGGCTGCCATGAAGCGACACCGTGATGATGCGCTGCTGCTCCGTTTCTCCGCGCTCGATGCTGATGTGCAGATAGTCTTCCGGCATACACTGCCAAAATCTATCCGGCCACTCTATCAGCACAGCGGCATTTTCCCCTTCCACATCGCTGTACTCGTAAAAGCCTATCTCGTAGAGATCTTCTTCATCTTCCAAGCGGTACAGGTCGAAATGGTAGATGCGCTTTATGCCTTCGTAGACATTCATGAGATTGAAAGTCGGGCTGGTGATCTGCCCTTCTGCTCCCAGAGCCTTGCAAAAACCCTGCGTGAACAGCGTCTTGCCCGCTCCCAGATCTCCTTCTAGGCAGATGACAGCATTATCTTTTAAACATTTTGCCGCCAATGCACCGAAGCTGCGCGTCTGCTCCGGTGCTTCAGTCTTTATTTTAAACATCCAATTACCTCACAATAGATTATTATACCACATTGTGCTCAAGAGCGAAGTCATCGACGATGCAGATGCTCGCACCGCAGGCGCGCGCCGCCGTTAATCCTGCCTTGGAATCTTCAAAGATGAGCGTCTGCTCCGGCTTTACTCCGAAATGCTCCATCGCCCGCAAAAAACCTTCCGGGTCGGGCTTGCCGTTCTCCACGTCGTCGATCGTCAAAATCAGGTCAAACAGCTCCGTACGCCCGAAGCGGTTCAATATCTCCTTGGCGTTGCGCGAACCGCTCGTTACGACGGCAGTGTAATACGTAGGGCGCAGTGCCTCAATTATATTGAATAAATGTGTATTCTCCGCCGCCTCGCCGATGCTGTCTTGATAAAAATCCTTCTTTAGATCGTGCACTTCTTCCACGCGCTCCTGCGGCACGCCCATCTGCGGCAGAAAACAGCGGTAGGTCGGACCCCAGTACTTTTGCAGATACGTTCTGTAATCAAAAGTTACGGGAAGGCCTGCTTTTTTCAGTGCTTTCGTATACGAGGCAAAGTTGACCCTACGCGTATCAAACAGCGTACCGTCCAGATCGCAGATGACGAGCTTGTCTTTTTTCTTCATTAAATATATTAACCTCTCAAATGAAATTTTGATATGATACTATTCTACCACGAACAGCACATCTAAGAAAACCATTTAATCGCCCACATCTCCGCTGCTCTTGAACATCTCAGTTAGAAGATGCTTTATCTGCTCCACGCTGTCTACGAACTGCTTCTGCTCATCAGGGGGCAGCGGCATTATCGTCCGGCTCAGCAGCTCTTCCTGCATCTTTTTATTCTGTTCCAGAAAATCCATGCCCTCTTTCGTCAGGCTCAGCTGCACATACCGCCTGTCCCTGTTGAGGCATTTCTTTTCGACAAGCCTCTTGCTCACGAGTTTTTCCACGATAGGGCTCATCTGCTGCTTGGATATGCCCAGATGATCCACCAGTTCCGTTATTGTCGCTCTGCGGCCGCTGCTGTGCAGCAGAAAATACATTACCATACAGTGATTCACTGGCAATGTTACCGCCATCTTGCGCCATATCTTGTGGTTGTAGAGCATCAGCGTGCTGAACAGTTCATAGTAGCTCTTGGATATCTCCTCCGTACCTTTCATAAAAACCTCCGAATCAAATATTAAAAATAGCTTAAAAAATCTTATGAGTGCTCAAAAATCTTGACTTTTCAATAGATATACTATACTAT
>CATYZV010000113.1 GCA_958415865.1 uncultured Selenomonadaceae bacterium | reverse complement strand
GTTAGCACTCAGTTAATGAGAGTGCTAACAAACATAAATTTGATGATTAATGTATAGGAGGAATATACAATGATAAAGCCATTAGGCGACAGAGTTGTGATTAAAGTTTCTGAAGGCGATGTTAAGACTGCCAGCGGTATCGTACTGCCTGATACTGCAAAAGAAAAACCGCAGGAAGGCGTTGTTGTTGCTGTAAGCGAAGGCAAATACGTTGACGGCAAGAAAGTTGCTCTCGATGTAAAAGTTGACGACCGCGTAATCTTCTCCAAATACGCCGGCACCGATGTAAAAGTCGACGGCAAGGATTACCTGATCGTAAGAGACAGCGACATTCTGGCTGTTGTAGGCTGACACCTAATAGAAACTTGGTTTCAAATCTAAATATCTAAAGTATAATTCCGGGAGGTTCTTATAAATGGCTAAACAGGTATTATTCGGCGAAGAAGCTCGTCAGGCACTTGGCAAAGGTGTTGACGCACTGGCTAACGCTGTTAAAGTTACGCTCGGCCCTAAAGGCAGAAACGTAGTATTGGATAAAAAATTCGGTGCTCCGACGATCACCAATGACGGTGTTACGATCGCTCGCGACATTGAATTGGAAGATCCGTTTGAAAACATGGGCGCACAGCTCGTTAAAGAAGTAGCTACCAAGACCAACGATATCGCAGGCGACGGTACTACGACCGCAACTCTGCTGGCTCAGGCTATGATCCGCGAAGGCATGAGAAACGTTGCCGCAGGTGCTAATCCGATGGTTCTGAAAAAAGGCATCGAAAAAGCAGTTGCTACGCTCGTTGATGAAATCAAAGCTAAAGCTAAAAAAGTAGAAGGCAAAGAAGCTATCGCTCAGGTCGCTTCCGTATCTTCCGCTGATGAAGAAGTAGGCCAGCTGATCGCTGACGCTATGGAAAAAGTCGGCAAAGACGGCGTTATCACCGTTGAAGAATCCAAAGGCATGCAGACTAATCTGTCCGTCGTTGAAGGTATGCAGTTCGACCGCGGCTATATCTCCCCGTACATGGTAACTGATACGGACAAGATGGAAGCTGTAATGGATGATCCGTACATCCTCATCACTGACCGCAAGATCTCCGCAATCGCTGACATCCTGCCAATTCTGGAAAAAGTTGTAAAACAGGGCAAAGAACTCGTAATCATCGCTGAAGATGTTGACGGTGAAGCTCTCGCAACCATCGTTGTCAACAAACTGCGCGGCACTTTCAAAGCTCTGGCTGTAAAAGCTCCGGGCTTCGGCGACCGCCGCAAAGCTATGCTCGAAGATATCGCTATTCTGACCGGCGGTCAGGTAATCAGCGAAGAACTCGGCCGCAAGCTCGACAGCGTTGAACTTTCCGACCTCGGCCGCGCTCGTCAGGTACGTGCTTCCAAAGAAGAAACTACCATCGTTGACGGTGCAGGCGACAAAGCTGCTATCGCAGCACGTGCTGACCAGATCAAAAAACAGGCTGCTGAAACGACTTCTGATTTCGATAAAGAAAAACTGCAGGAACGCCTTGCAAAACTCGCCGGCGGCGTAGCAGTCCTCGAAATCGGTGCTGCAACCGAAGTTGAAATGAAAGACAAGAAACTGCGCATTGAAGATGCTCTGAACGCAACCCGCGCTGCTGTTGAAGAAGGCATCGTCGCAGGCGGCGGCACTACGTTCCTCGACATCCAGGGTGCTCTCGACAAGCTCGAAG
Organism: uncultured Selenomonadaceae bacterium; assembly: GCA_958415865.1. Taxonomy (GTDB): domain Bacteria; phylum Bacillota; class Negativicutes; order Selenomonadales; family Selenomonadaceae; genus Megamonas. The sequence continues at coordinate 4,703 of CATYZV010000113.1, read as the reverse complement.
CTGAAACTGCAGGCGACGTTAAGACAGGCGTTAAAATCGTTAAACGCGCTATCGAAGAACCTGTACGCCAGATCGCTGACAACGCAGGTCTTGAAGGCTCTGTAGTCGTTGAACACGTTAAATCCGCAGGCGAAGGCGTAGGCTACAACGCTCTGATCGACAAATACGAAGACATGATCGCTGCCGGCATCGTTGACCCGGCTAAAGTAACCCGCTCCGCTCTTCAGAATGCTGCCAGCATCGCTGCTATGGTTCTGACGACTGAAACACTCGTTGCTGACAAACCGGAAAAAGCTGATCCGGCTGCTGCAGCTGCTGCTATGGGCGGCGGCATGGGCGGCGGAATGCCCGGCATGATGTAATCCGCGATTCATCAATTCGCCTAATACCATTAAATAAATTAAGCTCTGGGAGAAATTTCTCTCAGAGCTTTTTTGTACATAGATTTAAATCAAAGCCTTACTTTGAATATAGCTTTTTTCAATTTGTTCGGCGCGTCGCAGATGACAGCCGTGCGGTGCACATCTTCGGGATAGCAGATCAGAAAATCACCCTTATGCCTGAGGCTGATGCTGGCATTGGCAGAGCCTTCTGCCTGCGCAAAGTCCTTTGCTTCATCGTAGCTTATCTGCTTCATATTATCTAAGAAATTGATGTCAATCGTTTCCTGCCCGTCTATCATCATGTGCACGTCAATGTATTTTCGATGAGCTTCCCAAAATCTGTTTTCGCGTTTTACTGTTGTGTAATTTTCAATATTGACGAAAAAATTCCTGCCGTCGATTTCATAGCTTCCTTTATCATAGGATGCCATGTCGTGTCCGCGGAAGTACTCAAAGCACTTTTTAAGGCTTTCGGGAAGGAACTCATAGGCAGATTCATTTTTGATATTGCCGAAGATCATATCTATACCTCATTTCTCAAATGTTGTTATGAGATAATTTTATCACATTTGTAGGGCGATTAATACCTGACAACGTATATAAAACGAATTTTTAATATATTTTAATGATTTTCTGGTTGTAAATAGCTGAAACAACGGTGTATAATAGGTAATATAATGTTATTTTTATTCAGCAGGGCTGAAGCGTCGCATGCTGAAATATAATTGCCTGCCCATTATCTATATGATGGGGCGGGCAATCATTATAGTTATAATAAGTGAATAAAAGGGGAATAATTCAATGATCATTAAACCAAAGGTAAAAGATTTCATCTGTCTGACATCTCATCCTGTAGGATGCAAGGAAAATGTCCGCCGCCAGATTGAATACGTCAAGAGCAAACCCAAGGTAGACCTCGGCAAGCGCGTGCTCGTAATCGGTGCTTCTACCGGCTACGGTCTTGCTTCGCGCATCACTGCCGCTTATGCCAGCGGTGCTTCTACCATCGGCATCATCTTTGATAAACCCGCTCACGGCAAACGCACGGCTACTGCCGGCTGGTACAACACAGCTGCATTTGAAGAATTCGCCAAAGCTGACGGCCTTTACGCCAAGACGATAAACGGCGATGCTTTTTCCGTGCCCATCAAACAGAAGACGATTGAGCTGATCAAACAGGACCTCGGTCAGATCGATATGGTCGTTTACTCCTTGGCCGCACCGCGCCGCACTACTCCCGACGGAAAAATGTACTCTTCCGTGCTCAAAACGGTAGACAAGCCTTTTACCGCCAAGACGCTCAACCTCAAGACGAATAAACTCGCTGAAGCAACCCTGCCGCCTGCTACGCCGGAAGAAGTCGAAGCTACCGTCAAGGTAATGGGCGGTGAAGACTGGGCAGACTGGATGCACGCGCTCAAAGATGCCGGAGTACTCGCCGACAACGCCTGCACCGTGGCTTATTCCTACATCGGCTCCAAGATCACCTATCCCATCTACTATGAAGGCACGATCGGCGCAGCAAAACAGGACCTCTACCGCACAGCAGATGAACTGCGCAAAGAAGGTTTCAATGCTGATATCTCTGTCAACAAAGCACTCGTTACTCAGTCCAGCTCCGCTATTCCCATCGTACCGCTCTACGTTGCAGTAATGTACCGCGTCATGAAAGACCAGCACGTACACGAAGGCACCATCGAACAGATGTACCGCCTCTGGCACGATTATCTCTCCCAGCCTGAACCCAAGATGGACAGCGAACACCGCATCCGCCTCGATAATTACGAAATGAGCGATGAAGTACAAAACACCATCTTCAAGTACTGGGATGAAGTTACGGATGAAAACCTGACTAAATATGCTGACGTTGCAGGATATTGGAGCGATTTCTACAAATTATTCGGCTTTGATTTTGACAATGTAGATTACGATGCCGATGTAGATCCTGATGTTCATATGGAATTAGTAGACTGACAAAACGGCATTAAATTAATTTTAACTAAAAAACAAAGAGCCGCCGAATGAATGATAAATTCATTTAGCGGCTCTTTTGGCATAATTAATCATAAAAACTCATCGTATAAACTGCTTTATCGTTTCTTCGACCAATTTGAGATCTACCGTCGTATTGTAGCACGGGCCGTTCGGCCTGATGTTGAGCACGCCGGCAGCAGGCAGAGGATATACGTCCTGTATGCCGCTTGCCAAGTCGCGTTCGCAGGCAATGGCCAATACCATTTTGGGGCGCAGTTCTTTTGCTATCTTGCGCGCGAGCGTGCCGCCGGTAACGACGCGGAAATTAAAGCCGAGTTTTTCCGACATGGTGATCAAGGGTCCTACGGTGCAGCGGTTGCAGCGGTGGCAGTTCTTGATGTCATACGTTATCTTGTAGGGGCACGAGGCGAGCTGCAAGCAGTGCGGTGAAATGACCAGCAGGTCTTTGGCGGCGACTTTTATTTTTCTGTGAGTCAAGATGTAATTGTTTAGTGCGATAAAAGAGCGTTCGATGCTGCGGCGCGGTATTTTGAATATTTTCCCCCAGAATACGATCAAGGGAAAAAGGCTGTTGATGAAGTAAAAGATATAGCGGTCGAGAAATGAGAATATGCGTATATCTGCTACATTGCAGACCATGTTGACTAAAAACAGCCAGCCTGTGGCAAAAAATGCGGTGAAGCCTATTGCGAGCACAAAAGGCACGATGGCGAGGTCGATGGCGGCAAAGCGCGGCCAGCAGAGCCAAAGCAGAGCATAGGCGGCTATCATTATACTGGTTAGGCTAAGTGCGGCAAGTTTTACAAACAGGCGTTTTTTAGTCGTCTTTAAGATATTTTCCATATTTACTGGTCCTATCTTGGTTTAATTGCATCAGATGAATTTTGCGTTGTCTTCCAGCTCGCGGCGGTGTCCGTTGATGTAAGAAGCAGCGGGCATCTTCGCTTTATTGGGCGGCTGGATTTCGGTGAGTTCCACCGCGCCTTCGCCTGCTGCGATCACTATGCCGTGCTTTGTCAGGGCGATGACTTGTCCCGGCTCGCCGCTGCCTTCAGCCGTTTTTGCCTGCCATATCTTGAACTTCTTGCCGTCCAGCGTGGTGTAGGCGAGCGGGAAGGAATTTAATCCGCGCACGAGATTGCAGATGTCCTTTGCCGGTTTGTGCCAATCGATGCGGCAGTTGTCGTTGTTGAGCATCTTGGCATAGCAGGACAGGGAGTCATCCTGCTGCTCGCGCGGTGCCATGCCGTCTTGCAGTGCTTTCACCGTCTTTAGCAATAGCTCTGCTCCCTGCTGCATCAGGGTATCGTGCAGCTGCTCAGTCGTCATATCAGGCGTGATCTCAGTTTCTGCTTTGTAAATCATATCGCCCGTGTCAAGCCCTGCATCCATGTGCATGGTCGTGATGCCGCTTTTCGTGTCGCCGCTGATTATCGACCAGTGGATAGGAGCGGCTCCGCGCCAGCGCGGCAGTAAGGAAGCATGGACATTCACGCAGCCAAAAGGCGGAATGTCCAGTATAGCCTGCGAGAGAATCTGACCGAAGGCGACGACTACGATCAGATCAGGCTCAAGTGCTTTAAGTTCAGCCACACATTCCGGAGTCTTGATTTTCTCCGGCTGGTAGACGGGTATGCCGTGAGCTTCAGCGCATATTTTTACGGGAGATTTTGCCAGATGGTGGCCGCGCCCTTTCGGTCTGTCGGGCTGAGTGTAGACTGCTGATACATGGTAATGTTTCGTCAGGATTTCCAAGCAGGGAACGGCAAAATCCGGCGTGCCCATGAATACGATATTTTTAATTTCCTTCATTATATTTATATCACCTCGCTCATTTGCTTTCTGCCTTATGCAGATTCTTCGCGATGTCGATGAACAGTCTGCCGTGCAGATGATCGATTTCGTGCTGCAGGCAGCGTGCCAGCAAGCCTTCTGCCGTGATGCGGTGGCGTTTGCCGCGGCGGTTTAAAAATTCCACGCTGACTTTTGCCGCGCGTTCGACTTCGCCGTAAAGCCCCGGCACGCTCAGGCAGCCTTCCGTATCCGTAGCAGAGCCTTCTTTGCGCACGATGAACGGATTGATGAGTTCTATCAAGCCGTCGCCCACGTCTATCGTAACGACTTGGACGGACTGTCCTACCTGAGGAGCAGCAAGGCCTACGCCGTTTGCCTTGTACATCGTTTCCGCCATATCATCCAGCAGCGTGCGGATCGTCTTATCGATTCTTTCCACTGGTGCAGCCTGTTCCTTGAGCACGGCAGCTCCGGCCTTTTTTATATCTAAAATAGCCATTAAAAAACCTCCATTGATGATAAATCTTATTT
>CATYZV010000112.1 GCA_958415865.1 uncultured Selenomonadaceae bacterium | reverse complement strand
GCTCATATGGTATCTTTAGGCAAATAAATGCTTGCCAATTGAATAAAGGTTGTGATATTGTTATATCATAAAATAGGAATATCCCATATATTTTTTATAAAGGCGGTTCATCCATGATAAAATTATGTTTTGCTCAAATTGAAGTTGAACCGGGACATCCCGACCTCAATACGGAAAAAATGCTCCGGGCTATCGACGAGGCAAAAGCTCAAGGGGCGGATATCATCGTCTTTTCAGAAATGGTGATTCCGGGCTATCTGCTCGGCGATACCTGGGAACAGACGGCGTATCTCAAAGACTGCCTCGCCTGCGGCGACGATATCATCACAGCGACGAAAGACAGCGATATCTGCGTCATCTTCGGCAATGTAGCAGTGGACTGGGACAGGAAGAATACGGACGGGCGCGTGCGCAAGTACAACGCGCTGTATGCGGCGCGCGGCGGTCAGCTGATCCGGCCGGAAAAATCGCCGTATCCCTATACGATCAAGACGCTGTTCCCCAACTACCGCGAGTTTGATGACAGCCGCTACTTCTTCAGCCTGCAAAGCCTCGCTGAAGAGCGGAAAGTATCAGCAGAAGAACTATTGTCGCCGTTTAAGGTGGAGATCAAAGGACAGCAGCTGACACTTGGCTGCATTCTCTGCGAAGACGGCTGGAGCGACGATTACGATTTTGCACCGATCGACGCGCTATGCAAGAATTACAAGCTCGATATGCTGATCAACATCTCGGCATCGCCTTACACTTTCGGCAAGAACAACAAACGCCACCGCGTATTTTCGCATCAGGCAGCTGAAAATAAGATACCGCTGATCTACGTCAACAATATCGGCATCCAGAACAACGGCAAGACGATTTACACCTTCGACGGTTCGAGCACGGTCTACGATGCGGACGGCAGCATCATCGCAGCCTGCGAAGAGTACACGGCAAAAAATTCTTATGTGGAATTGTTCGGTGAAAAACATAAAGCTCTGCCTGTGCCGCAGCAGGACGATATATCGAATATATACAAGGCACTGCGCTACGGCATAGCCAAGTTTCTCCGCAATATTCACATGAAGAAAGTAGTCATCGGCATCTCCGGCGGCATCGACTCAGCTGTGGCTTCGGCACTGTACGCCTACATCATCGGCCCTGAAAATCTGACGCTGATCAATATGCCCAGCGTGTTCAATTCGGAGACGACGAAAGGCTTGTCAGCTCAGCTGGCGAAGAACCTAGGCTGCGATTACGCTGTAGTGCCTATTCAGGAAGTCGTGGATTTCACTGTCAAGCAGTTTGAAGCGACGGATATAGAATCGCTGCGCAGCGGTGAAAAGCATCGTATCAAAGTATCTTCCTTCGTCAAGGAAAATATACAGGCACGCGACCGCTCGGCTAGAATTCTCGCCGGCATGGCAGCGGCAATCGGCGGCGGCTTTACCTGCAATGCCAACAAGGCGGAAACGACTGTCGGCTACTCGACCTTGTACGGCGATCAGTCAGGTTTTTTAGCTGCACTAGCTGACCTATGGAAATACCAAGTCTATGCACTGGCTCACTATTTAAATGATGAAGTCTATAAGCGCGAAGTCGTGCCGCAGGGCATTATCGACATCGTTCCCAGTGCCGAGCTGTCCGATGCGCAGAATGTCGATGAAGGAAAGGGCGACCCTATCAAATACCCGTATCACGATTTTCTGTTCCGCGCGTTTGTGGAAAGTTGGAACAAGACGGCACCGGAAGATATTCTGCGCTGGTACGCCGAAGGAACGCTGGAAGAGCATATCGGCTGTAAAAAAGGATTGGTAAAAGAATACTTCCCTACCGCCGCTGAATTCATCAGCGATCTGGAACGCTGGTGGAATCTGTTTTCCGGCATGGCAGTCGCCAAGCGCATTCAAGCTCCGCCTATTCTCGCCGTGAGCCGCCGCGCCTATGGCTTTGACCATCGCGAAGCGCAGAACGGACCGTACTATACGCGCGCCTATAAAGCACTTAAAGCCGAGCTGCTGGGTGAAGCGCGATGAGGATAATAAGCGGCAGTGCCCGCGGGACGAAGCTCAAAGCCCCTAAGGGCATGAGCACGCGGCCTACTGCCGACCGCATCAAAGAGTCGCTGTTCAACATGCTGGGCAGCCTGCTCTACGAGGCGAAAGTCCTCGATTTATTCTCCGGCACGGGCAGCCTCGGCCTGGAATCGCTGAGCCGCGGCGCAGCTCATGCCGTGCTGATAGACCAGGCAGCCGACAGCATTTCTTCTATAAAATTCAACGTGGCGCACACTCATCTGGAAGACAGATGCACAGTGCTGAAAGCGGACGTATTTGCCGCGCTGAAAAAGCTATACCGCAAGGGTGAACGTTTCGACGTGATCTTCTGCGACCCGCCGTACCACAAGGAGCTATGCCTGCGCGCATTGGAAACGCTGGCTGAATTTCCTGTGGCACTGCCCGGCGCGTACGTCATCATGGAGCACGCTCTCGACGATGAGCTGCCTGATGAATACGGCGAATTGAAGCTGGTCCGCCGCCGTGCCTACGGTGCAGTTACTCAGCTCAGTATCTATAAATCCATGCAGCAGCCTGAACAGACAGCTGAATGATAAATCAATAAACAATGAAGGGAATGATATATCAAATGGTTACAGCACTCTGCCCCGGCAGTTTTGACCCTGTAACATCCGGCCATATAGACATATTTGAACGCGCTGCCAAGATGTTCGACCACGTGATCGTCGGCGTATTCAACAATGTCAGCAAGAATCCGTTATTCACAGTAGAAGAAAGAGTAGCAATGCTCCGCCAAGCCACAGAGCACATACCGAATATCTCTGTCGATGCTTTCAGCGGCCTATTGCCTGATTATGCACACAAGAATGATATTCACGTGATCGTGCGCGGGCTGCGCGATGCCAATGATTTTCTCTACGAATTTCCGCGCGCTATGCTGATGAAGAATCTCGCACCTGACATCGAGAGCATATTTTTGACGACTACGCCCGGCCATTATCATGTATCGTCATCTGCCATCCGCGAACTGGTGAAATTCGGCGGCGATATAAAAGGCTTGGTGCCTCCGTGCGTGGAATCAGCCATAACGGAAAAAGCAGCGCAAAAATAATTAAAATCTTAGCGTAAGAGCAGGATGGGATTATAATGGATCTGTTAAAATCAATACATGAACTCGAAGAATTGGTGGCAAATGCTTCACATTTTCCCTTTACCGGCAAATGTATGCTCGATGAAGAAGCACTGATGCAGCTGATCAGCGATATGCGCGAACAGTGGCCGACAGCACTGCAGGAAGCCGAAAAGATAACGGATGAACGCGATAAGATAATCGAAGATGCCCGCGCAGAAGCAAAGAACATCATTGAACAGGCAAAAGCCTACGCGCAAAAGCAAGTCTCAGAAGACGCGATAACGACTGCCGCCAAGGCGAGAGCCAACGAGATACTGGAAAAGACGTATCAGCGCTCCGAAGAAGTCCGCAACGGCTCTCTCCAATACGCCCAGCAGGTATTTGAGCACATGGAGCATTATATGAAGAATGTTATGGACAATGTATCCATGGCAAAAGAAGGCTTAAAGCACATAGATGACGTGCCTAAGAATCAGCACTCAGAAGAAGAACAGCCCCAAGAAAACAATAAACAGATGATTAAAAGTTAAATTAGAATCCGTGTGCGTATCCATGCACACGGCTTTCCCCGCCCCAATTAAAATTCGTTAGAAATTAGAGCAAAAATATAAAAGTTAAAACTCAATGGAGAGAAAGGACGTTGTAATTGATTAGATTAGACCACGCTGTACTGCAGTCCGTTGCCAAGCCGGCACGCTACACCGGCGGCGAAGTCAATGCTGTGCATAAGAATCACGCTGAGATGAAATGCACTTTCGCTTTATCCATGCCCGATGTCTACGAAGTCGGCATGTCCAATTTGGGCTTGAAAATCCTCTATGAAGTGCTCAATGCGCGTGAAGACACTGTAGCTGAACGCGTCTACGCGCCGTGGCTGGACATGGAAGCGAAGATGCGCGAAGGCGGCATGCCGCTCTATGCGCTGGAATCATTTGAGCCGATAAATAAATTCGATTTTGTCGGCTTTTCACTGCAGTATGAAATGATCTATACGAATGTGCTTAATATGCTGGATCTCGCCGGCATTCCCGTATGGAGCAGACAGCGCGGCGAAGATGACCCGTTTATCGTCGGCGGCGGTCCCTGCGTCTACAACGTGGAGCCGGTAGCAGACTTCTTCGATTTCTTCATAATCGGCGAGGGCGAAGAAGTTTTAAATGAAGTCGTCGATACGTTCATCCGCTGGAAAGAAGCAGGCAAAAGCGGCGGCAGAAAAGCACTGCTGACAGAGCTCGCCAAGCTGGACGGAATTTACGTGCCTTCTTTTTATGAAGCAAAATACCATGAAGACGGCACCTTTGCCGAAATCGTGCCGCTGAAAAAAGAAGCGCGTCCCGTCATCTACAAGCGCGTCATAAAGAATTTCCGCGAAGCCTTTGCCGTAAAAAAACCGGTGCTGCCGTATATCGACATCGTGCACGACCGCATAATGCTGGAACTGTTCCGCGGCTGTACGCGCGGCTGCCGCTTCTGTCAGGCAGGCATCGCCTACCGCCCCGTGCGCGAACGCACGGCAGAACGCCTGCATGAAATCGCCCGCGAATCGCTCGCCGGCACGGGTTACAACGAAATGTCGCTGACCTCGCTAAGCTCTGCCGATTACTCCTGCCTCGGCGAAATCGTCGACGACCTCATGGAAGATTACAAAAATGAGCGCGTCTCCTTCTCGCTGCCGTCGCTGCGCATCGACAGCTTTTCCATCGACCTGGCTCACAAAATGCAGCAGGTCAGAAAGAGCGGCCTCACCTTTGCACCGGAAGCCGGCACGCAGCGTCTGCGCGATGTCATCAACAAAGGCGTTACGGAAGAAAATCTCATGGAAGCCACCGGAGCAGCTTTCCGCCACGGCTGGAAAAATGTCAAACTATACTTCATGATGGGGCTGCCGACAGAAACGGACGAAGATATCATCGGCATTGCTGAGCTGGGACAGAAAGTAGCACGGCTCTACCGCTATATCACCAAGCGGCGCGATGTCAAAGTAACCGTCAGCGTATCGTGCTTCGTGCCCAAGCCCTATACACCGTTCCAGTGGTTCCCGCAAAACAGCCTAGAAGAATTTCAGCGCAAGCAGAAACTCCTGAAAGAGCATATCAAAGACCGTGCTGTCCAGTTCAACTACCACGATGCCAGAACGAGCATAATGGAAGGCTTCATCTCGCGCGGCGACCGCAGGCTGTCCAAAGTGATATATCAGGCATGGAAAGACGGCGCGAAGTTCGACGGCTGGACGGAAGAATTCAAATACGATGTATGGATGAACGCCTTTGAAAAATGCGGCATCGACCCGTATTTTTACAATATGCGCGAGTATTCCTTCGCAGAAAAACTGCCCTGGGACCACACCACGCCCGGTGTCAGCAAGAAATTCTTGCAGCGCGAGTACGAAAAAGCGCAGCAGGCACAGCTGACCCGCGACTGCCGCCACAATAACTGCAACGGCTGCGGCATCTGCCCTGTGCTCGGCACTGATATGGATACGATAAAATAAGACGAGGTTTTGCCAATATGATAAAATACCGCCTAAAAATCACCAAAGGCGACGAAATACGCTACATTTCCCACCTCGATTACGCCTCTTTGATGCAGCGCGCCATCTGCCGTGCCCATCTGCCGGCGGCGTACTCTGAGGGCTTTAACCCGCATATGAAAATAGCTTTTGCCTCTGCACTGTCCGTAGGCGTTACGAGCAGCTGCGAATACATGGACTTGGAACTAAGTAAAGAAGTCTGCCAGCCGGAGCTGTTCGACAAGCTCCGCGCAGCCCTGCCGCCGGGAGTGCAGCTGCTCACGGCACGTCAGATCAATTTGCGGGCAAAAGCTCTGATGTCCGTCGTCGATGAGGCATCGTACGAGATGAAAATACCTTTTACCTCTGACGAAGCTATCGTTCAAAAAGCTATAGATGGGCTGAACAGTGCAAAAGAAATCATCTTCACGCGCGAAACGCCCAAAAAGAAAAAGGATATTGAAATCAAGCAGTATCTTCCCAAGCCGATTCAATTTTCCCTAGAAGACGGCTGGCTTAAATTGACCGTAAGCATCAGCATAACGCCGACCGGCACAGTCAAGCCCGGCGAAGTATTAGAAGTCCTCCGCAGCCAATATCATCTGCCGATAGATGTGATGCAGGCCTTCATCTGTCGCACCGGTCTTCACCATCAGGGAAAAAATTTGATAGACTTAGATTGAGCTATTGAAAAATAAAGCCGCAGTGCCTGAATAAATCGGGCATTGCGGCTTTTGCATTATTAATGAAATAAACTTTTAGCAGATGGATAAAAAT
>CATYZV010000111.1 GCA_958415865.1 uncultured Selenomonadaceae bacterium | reverse complement strand
ATATTACTTACTTTAGAAAGGATGTCTACTTTGACTCAAACGGATAAACAGCGTTTTTACAAGATTCTGCCTTACGGCTGCCAGATGAATTTCTCCGACGGCGAACGGTTTGCGGGCCAGCTGGAACGCATGGGCTACAAGCCGGCGGAAGCTATGGAAGATGCTGATATCATAATTTTGAATACGTGCTGTGTGCGCGAGAGTGCGGAAAAGAAGATCTACGGCAAGATCGGTGAAATAAAGCATTTGAAGCAGAAAAATCCCGATTTGATTCTGGGTATCACGGGCTGTATGTCGCAAAAAGACGGCGACGGTATCTTCAAGAAAGCTCCTCATGTGGATTTCGTGCTGGGCACGAACAAGATGCACGACCTGCCTGCCGTGCTGGAAGAAATCTACACTTCGCGCGGCCATGTTGCGAAATTGGCGGGCGATTATGAAATGCCGCCGAATGTCGAACCGGCGCAGAATGATTCGCTGTTTGCCTACGTGCCTATCATGTATGGCTGCAACAATTTCTGCACTTACTGCATAGTGCCTTACGTGCGCGGCAGGGAACGCAGCCGCGATCCCAAGGAAATCGTGGCGGAAATCGAAAAGCTTGCCGCCGGCGGGGTGAAAGAAGTCATGCTGCTGGGCCAGAATGTCAACTCCTACGGCAAGGACCGCAACGATGCTGACTTTGCCGACCTGCTCGCCATGGTCGATGCAGTTGAAGGCATTGAGCGCGTGCGCTACATGACTTCGCATCCGCGCGACCTCACGGATAAAGTCATCGACGTGATAAAGAACAGCCGCCATATCTGCGATCACTTCCACCTGCCCGTCCAGTACGGCACTGATAAGATGATAAAGGCTATGAACCGCGGCTATACGATTTCCTATTACAAAGAGTTAATTTCCAAGATACGCGCTAAATTCCCCGATGCGAGCTTTACAACTGATTTAATAGTCGGCTTCCCCGGTGAAACGGACGAAGATTTTCAGCAGATGCTAGAATTTCTCAAGGAAATCCGCTACGATGCAGCTTATACTTTCCTCTATTCCAAGCGTTCCGGCACGCCTGCTGCCACGATGGAAAACCAAGTGCCGCAGGAGCTGAAAAAAGAACGCCTGCACAAGCTGATGGATTTGCAGAATGAAATCAGCTTGGAAATCAATCAAGCGTACTTCGGCAAAACTGTGGAAGTAATGGTCGAAGGTCCCAGCAAGACGGATGAAACGGTATTCACCGGCCACACGCGCAACAATAAAATCGTCCTCTGGCAGCACGGCAGTGAAAATGTCGGCGACCTCGTTCAAGTGAAGATAACGCATCCGCAGACTTGGGTGCTAAAAGGCGAACTGGAGGGCTGAACATGCAGATGACTCCGATGATGAAGCAGTACCTCGATGTCAAAAATGCCCATCCCGGACAGATTTTGTTCTTCCGCCTCGGCGATTTCTACGAGATGTTCCTCGACGATGCCAAGCTCGTATCGAGAGAGCTGGATTTGACCTTGACGCGCCGCAGTACGGCAGGCGACGGCATTCCCATGTGCGGCGTGCCGTACCATTCGGCAGAGCCTTATATAAATAAGCTCGTGAGCCGCGGCTACAAGGTGGCTATCTGCGAACAGATAGGCGACCCCAAGGCGAAGGGGCTTACAAAGCGCGAAGTCATTAAAATAGTAACGCCCGGCACGGTGATGAATGAATCAGCACTGCCCGGCAGCAAGAATAATTACCTCGCTTTAGTATACGAAGAAAAAAATCAGATCATTCTTGCCGGCGCGGATATTTCCACCGGCGAATGCTTTTACGGCATATACGACGGTCCCGACCGCTGCCAGCTGCTGCTCGATGAGCTGTACAGGCTCATGATGCCGGAACTGCTGCTCGTAAAGCCGTTTTCCCATGAAAAACAGCTGCGCAAATTCCTCGAACTGCGCTTGAATAACTGCCTCGTCAATGAATTGGACAGCGTTTCGCCGCACGTGCAGGACAGGCTGGTGCAGCATTTTGACGCGGCAAACCGCCCGGACAATGATGCTGCCGGCAAAGCGATTGCCACACTGCTCGACTACGCTCACGAAAATGCCAAGACGGATTTGAGCCACCTCAACCGCCTGACGTATCTCGATGCCTCGCAGAGCCTGTTCCTCGACACGTACACCCTGCGCAATCTGGAGATAACGCGCAATCTGCGCGACGGCGGCAAAAATGACACTCTCTACGATGTATTGGACTTCACGCGCACGGCTATGGGCAGCCGTATGCTGCGCAAGTGGCTGGAATACCCGCTGCTTAGCAAAAAGCGCATCAACGCGCGATTGAGTGCCGTGGAAGAACTCGTGCAGCAGTTTGCCCAACGCCGCAATCTGCGCGACGCGATGAAGGACATCTACGACTTTGAACGCCTTTTGACCCGCATGGAAACGGGCAGTGCCAACGCCCGCGATATGAATGCCCTGAAGATTTCCCTGCAGGTGCTGCCGCTCGTTAAAAAGGAATTATCATGCTTGAAGTCTGAGCTATTGCAAAAAGTCGATAAGCACATCAAGACGTACGACACCATCGTTAAATTGATAGATTCAGCAATCGTCGAAGACCCCGGCTTTTCCATCCGCGAAGGCGGCTTCATCAAGGACGGCTACAATGCAGAGCTGGACGAATACCGCAATATCGCCCGCAACAGCAAGCGTATGCTCCAGCAGATGGAAGAAGAAGAAAAAGCGAAGAACGGCATAAAATCGCTGAAGATAGGCTACAACAAGGTATTCGGCTACTACCTCGAAGTGCGCCACAGCTCCACGGCACAGGTGCCCGATTACTACGTGCGCAAGCAGACGCTGACGAATGCGGAGCGGTATATCACTCCGGCACTCAAGGAATTTGAAACGAAGATTCTCGGTGCGCAGGAAAAAATCGTACAGCTCGAATACAATCTGTTCACAGCCATCCGCGAACAGCTAAAAGAAAACATCCCTGCCATTCAAGCCACCGCCCGTGAAATCGCCGTGCTGGATGTGCTCGTGAGCCTCGCGCAGGCGGCAGAAGAATACGATTACGTGCGCCCGCAGCTGGCGGATAAGGGCATTATCGACATAAAAGACGGCCGCCATCCGCTGGTCGAACGCATACTGACGCGCGATATGTTCGTGCCCAATGACACGTACCTCGACAACGGCAAGAATGAAATCATGATAATCACCGGTCCCAACATGGCGGGCAAATCGACGTATATGCGCCAGACGGCACTGTTGACGCTGATGACGCAGATAGGCTCTTTCATTCCTGCGCGCGAAGCAAAGATTTGCCCCGTCGACAAGATATTCACGCGAATCGGTGCCAGCGATGACCTCGTGAGCGGTCAAAGCACGTTCATGGTAGAGATGAATGAAGTAGCTCATATTTTAAAATACGCGACGAAGGACAGCCTCGTGATCCTCGATGAAATCGGGCGCGGCACGAGCACCTATGACGGCATGAGCATAGCCCGCGCCGTCATCGAGCACATCCGCGACCACATCGGGGCAAAGACCTTGTTTGCCACGCATTACCACGAATTGACTGACCTTGAAGACGATGTTCATGTCAAGAATTACTGCATAGCCGTCAAGGAAAAAGGTTCTGACGTTACATTTCTGCGCCGCATAATCTCCGGCAGTGCCGACAAATCGTACGGCATTCACGTGGCAAAGCTTGCCGGGCTGCCCCCTGTTGTCATCGACCGCGCTCAGAGTATTTTGACGAAATTGGAAAAAACACCGGCAGCTCCTATCGCCGAGGATAGGCATAATACAGCGGAAATTGAAACGGAAAAATCTATCGCCGCAAAGCCTGAGGATGCTAGCGTGCATAAGGATGCTGAGAAAGCAAAGCCTGCTTCTCTGCCGCTTAAAAAGCATAATTTAAAGCGGCTGCATGAGCTTAAATTCCTTGAAGTGGCGGAAATGCCTACATTGTTCGGCGTGAGCATCAGCACTCAGCTCAAAGAGCTGGACTTAATGAATATGACACCGCTGCAGGCGATGAATAAATTGTATGAACTGCAGCAGCAGGCAAAGCTGGAGGAGTGATGAAATTTGATTCACATTCTCGACGACGTTACAGTCGATAAAATAGCCGCCGGCGAAGTCGTTGAACGTCCGGCTTCCGTCGTCAAAGAGCTGGTCGAAAACTCCATCGACGCAGGCGCGGACAAGATAGAAGTGGAAATAATGGCGGGCGGCGTGTCCTTTATCCGCGTTACCGACAACGGCTGCGGCATGGACAATAAAAATGCACGGCTGTCTATACTGCGCCATGCCACCAGCAAATTACAGCAGGTAGACGATTTGTTAAAGCTGACTACGCTGGGCTTTCGCGGCGAAGCACTGCCTTCTATCGCCGCAGTATCGCGCTTTACGCTGACCACGCGCCGCAAGCAGGACGATTTCGGCACGATGATCAAGATAACGGGCGGCACTATCGACAAGATAGAGGAAGCCGGCTGCAACATCGGCACGACGATAAAAGCAGAAGATCTCTTCTTCAACGTCCCGGCGCGCAAGAAATTTCTCAAGACGACCACGACTGAGGCGAATAAGATAAATGATTTCATAATTAAATTATCATTGTCGCGCCCCGATATAGCCTTTAAATTCATCAACAACAATAAACTGTCCGTTACCACGCCGGGCAACGGCTCTCTCTACGATGCTATCGAATGTATCTACGGCGCGAAGGTCAGCGAAGCAATGCTGCCCATCGAGCTTGTAGATGAGGATATCAAAATAACGGGCTTCATCACCAAGCCCGCTGTCATACGCAGTTCGCGCTCGTGGCAGACACTCTTGATAAACGGCCGCTCCATCGTCAGCCGCATAATATACAAGGCTGTCGACAATGCGTACCATTCACTGCTGCCGCGCTCCGGCTATCCGTTTTTGATATTGCAGATTGAATTGGACAGGCGCACTGTCGATATAAACGTTCATCCGCAGAAAGCAGAAGTCAAATTTGAAGATGAATCGCGGCTGTTCAAGGCGGTGTTCGCCGCCGTAACCCAAGCCATAAAGCCGCCGGACGATCACCGCAGCCTTAGTGAATTTGCCATACCGATAAAAGACCGTGCCGTCGACAAGGCATCGCGCTCGCCGCAGCAGATGCAGCAGTCCTCGCTGCCTCTGCCGCCCTCATCCGGCAGATCCTTGCCGCCGGATGAGGGCGGCTATTCGCTCGAAAATTTCCGCGAAGTACAGCGGCTCTTGAATCCTTCGCCGAGTGCTCCGCAGCAGATAAAGGAAAAAGGCGGCGATTTCGATGCTGATAAAAAGGCTCTCGCCCCGGTTCCTACGGCAGATAATTCCGAGGAAATCGACATAATCAGCGACCGCCGTTTCAGCGAGTCCGCCGATCTGCGCCCCATCGGGCAGATAGATACCTGTTTCATCGTCGCGCAGGGTCCTGAGGGCGGCATGTACCTGATAGACCAGCACGCCGCCCATGAACGCATACTGTACGACCGCTTTTCCGCGCAGGCAGACCGCATGCCCACGCAGCCGCTATTAGTTCATCTGCTGCTCGATGTCAGCGGTGAAGAAATGGAATTGATAGAGGCAAACCGCGAGCTGTTTTATCATCTGGGCTTTGATGTCGAGCCGTCAGGAGACAAGCAGATACGCCTTATCGAAGTGCCTGCCGACATCAAGGAGCAGGAAGCGGAAACAGTATTTCGCAAGATACTGTCCTCCCTGCTCGACCTGCATTGCCCCACGCCGCAGGAAATACGCCATGCCTGCCTAGCGATGACGGCGTGCAAAGCCGCTGTCAAGGCGGGCGACGTGCTGACCCTTCAGCAGATGAAAATCCTATTGACCGAGCTAGGCAGAACTAAGCTGCCCTACACCTGCCCGCACGGCAGGCCGACCATCATCAAATTCAGTGCCTACGACTTGAATAAGATGTTCAAGCGGGTAAAGTAAATACAGCGAAAAGAAGCAGTTTTTAGGGGCTGCTTCTTTTCTTATGCTCTATTGCAAAAATGATTAAATTTAGATGAATATGTTCATTTCAGTATAAATGTTATATAATGGTAACTGGTAAATATTTGTCTGATTCAGTCGATTATATAAATTGGAGGGCTTTTTAATATAAATGGACAAATTCGATGATCAATATATGCTGCTGGAAAAATTATACGAAGATGATGCTTATCCTGAATTTTTCGTCGATAAGGTAAAGTATATTCTGGTGGATTTCATCAATTATCTGGAAAGCAAGCCGCAAAAGTTGTCAAAGCAGGACATAATGGAGATAGGCGACAAGGTGTATGAGCTGTTCATAAGTGCCAACGCGCTGGAAAATGAACTATACACCGACAGCGATGAAGAGCTGAACTGCGATGACGCATTATTTCACGACTGTCTGGTGCGCGATGTGGAATATATCTTAAATTGGTTCCATGTGCCGATAGATATGGAG
>CATYZV010000110.1 GCA_958415865.1 uncultured Selenomonadaceae bacterium | reverse complement strand
GTTATAGAAAGAACGGGAAATATTACCAACAAGGTTGACAGCGGCAATATAATCGGGGGATTTGGAGCTAGTACAGCACTATCATTGGGCAATATAAAAGCAGAATCAAATTTTTCCAGAGATTTAGGCTCTTGGGGATCAATAAATTTAGGAAAGATAGATTTGACTGGAACTGATGTAGAATTAGATGGAAAAACAACTACTACATTAAATGGATCTGTAGAAACTCTTGTTAATGACGGTGCTAATATCGCCGGTTTTGGCAACGGCGGTGGTGCTGTCAGCATTGGCGGTGAAAGTACTTCTATTGTAAACGGTAATACTTCCTTAAAGATCGATTCCAACCGCAATCACAAACAGCTTGAAGGCATTACTACCACTATAGCAGGTGGCGGCGCGGCTGTAACTACGCTTGGCGGCAAAGCTGAAAGCACTGTCAAGGGCAGCACGAATATATCCATTAATAATGGTCTTAGTGCATTAATAGCAGGCGGTGGTGTTGCAGGTGCCGTTGATGCCGCTGGGCTTATGAATAAGGGTAACGATAATGGTGCAAGTGATATCTACCTAGATTTAACAGATTCTTTTAAAATAGAATCTGCAACTAAACCTTCCGATATAAACATTTACATTGGTAATAAAGATGTCGTAGGCAAAGGTGTAATTGATGGCGGTAATGCTAATGCTGCTGTAACCGGAGATTCTAATATCAGCATTACCGGCAAATCTGTAGCTGCCGGGGTTGTCGGCGGTGGTGTGGCAGCTTCTTATCATTCCTATGAAAACAGGGATGATACCGATGGTGATACTACAAATAACGATAAGCCGGGCGGTTCTTCTAAAGCTACAAGCACGGTAGGCGGCAAGACTACTATTAATATCAATGTAGACTCCGGTGATTTGGAATCTGTTGTTGCCAATATGAAGGACAATATCAATATATCAGAAATCACCTGTGCTAGTACCCCCACGGGCAAACTTGCGGCGGCGGCTGTGGCTCTTGGCAAGCAGCCTGTTGTTGACGGAGTGGTCGGCGGCGGCTTGGCTGCTGCTGTGGGCGATGCTAATAGCAGTGCAACGGCAACGTCCGGCGATGTGGAAATCAATCTGGAAAAGGGCTATGTAGTCGGCACATTTGCGGGCGGTGCGGCAGTGGCTGCGCATGATAAAAATACTCTGCGCAATGATGATGACAGCGTTCTGTCTTCTACTGCTTCCATTAAGGATGGCACTATCAATGTAGAAAAGGGTACTAAAGCTATCGGCGTATTTGGCAATGGCTTGGCACTCAGCATGGAATACGGCAATAAGCAAAACAGCAATGTCGATATCGTTGATACTCCTAATGTAAAAGTCGATGCCGATAACACCACTATCAATGTAGAAGGCAAGGCTGACGGCGTATACGGCAGCGGCATGATCATAGCTAACGGCGGCTACAGAGGCGATGCTGTGCAGATGAATACAGCTAAGAATACCATTAATTTGACCGATGCCACTATCGGCGGGCTTAATTTCAATCAAATATCAAATGCTATTACTTCTATTACCTCTACCTCCGGCAATCAGACTGTGAGCAGTATAGTAGGTAAAAAACTGCCGAAATATGTCGAAGACTTAAATAGAGTGGCAGGAGATGTAGCAGTAGCGGGCGGCGGTATCACGGCAGGTCAGGGCGGCTACAACTACAAAAAAGATTCTGTGATCAATGTCAACGGCAACACTACCATTGAAGGCAATGTCATCGCAGGCGGTGTGGTAAGCGCACCTGATACCGGCAAAGAAAAATCTAAACCGACCGGTACAAGAGTAGATAACAGTGTCATCAACTTAAACGGCGGCACCATTACCGGCAGTGTCTATGCCGGCGGTGTTACCGATAATAGCTCTTGGGAAAATGATAATGCCTACACAAATGTTGAGGCAGCTCGTTCTACTGTAGGAACTAGCGTTGTCAACTTAAACGGCACTACTGTAACGGGTGAAATCTCCGGGCGCGGCTATCAATATGATGATACAACAGCATCAGTTCTTTCTGACAGCGTAAAAAACAGCACGCTCAATATCACAGGTCATAACATTTTATCCCCTCTTGAAAAAATAGCTAAGAGCGGCAATGGCAGCAAGATCAATAATTTCGATGCTATCAATGTAGCTGCTGACAGTGTAACTACATTAAAAGATCTCAAAAAATACGACGGCACAAATAACAATGCTCCGCTTATAAAAGGAAAAGATGACGGCACTACTGCAATTGATGTGGCTGACGGTGCTTCCTTGAATATAAAAAATCTCGATGCACTAAAAGACGATGAAACATACTACATTGCCGGAGGTTACGATAAAAAAAATAGCAGGCTTTGGGGGCAAGATGATTACGTCTATGACAGAACAGAAATGTTCGCCAAAAAAAAGGAAGCAGATAATGGTTACCATATAAGCGTAAAAGATGTAGATGACCTCACAGCGGAGGAACAAAAAGAAGCTGCTGATTATATGGCTGACAGAATTAATGGCGGTTTGTTAAAAAATACGATTGGCAAGTACTTCAGCGATAAGAAAGGCGTGGAACAGTCTGCTCCGGGCTTTAAGGATTTCCTTAGTGATCTGTCCAATGAACCTAGTAAAGAAGCTGCCCATGCGGCTCTTACCCGCGGTGTAATGGTCGGTGAAAGCTCCGGTGCTACAAATACTAATATCACTTTTGCCGGTGATATTTCAGATACATCGGCTAAGCGTCTTTCCTTTACGCAGGACAACGTAACGGGATTTGATAAAATAGATGATGACGGCAATATCTGGGCAAAATACCTGCACAATAATTATAAAGCCGATGGTCTTAAAAACAGCTTTGGCAAGACGGATTTTGACGGAAATTACAACGGCGTAATAGTCGGCACCGACTTTGCAAAAAAGGGAAAATTGCAGAGCGGTATCTCATTTGCCTATGCAAATGGCAATTCCGGCGGTCAGGGAAGCGATGATGATTTTAATCTCTGGGGCATGACATTGTACGGCAGCATAAAAAATGATGATACAAACATTATGGCTGATATTGGCTACAGCCGCGGCAGCCATGATACCTCAGCTTACGTATTTGACAATAAGATGACAACTGACCGCGATATATCCGTATTCTCATTAGGCTTGCGGGCTGAAAAATTATATCAGCGCGGCAATTTACAGATAGTTCCATATGCAGGACTGCGTTATATGAGCGTTGATCCATCATCTTATACAGCATATTACAATGGGAAAAAAGCTTTTGATATCCATCCCGACCGGCAGAATATCTGGACACTTCCTATCGGTGTAAGCCTGCGCAATGAGATCACGACCAAAAGCGGCTGGAAGATAACTCCGCAGCTGGACCTTTCGTACATCCGGGCTTTCGGAGATACAAAAAATATGAACATCGACCTTCTCGGTGCCTCCGATAAACTGACGTACACTGTCATGGACAGCGGCAGCTGGCTGACCTCGCTCTCGATGGAAGCAGCAAAAGGCGACTGGACTTACGGTCTCGGCTACAGCTGGCAGAAAGGCAGCGATGCCCGCAGCGATAAATGGTTTATCAATGCAGAATACAAATTCTAATAGTTCTATAGCATTAAACAGCAAAAGCCCCGAAATCTATTCGGGGCTTTTTGTATAAAAAAAGAATAACATATATGAATATGCTATTCTTTATGATATAATAAAAAGGCTAGCCTATGCCCCCTATTCTGCTAGCAGAAGGGAGGGAGTATTGTGTCGGCAGAATCATTTCTCCTGTCTATCGCAGCAAGTGTGATTGCATATTACATTTGCAAATGGCTAGACAGACAGCTATAGGCAGTTAGCCTAGCATTACCAGCTCTGGCATAAGGCTGCAAAAATATATTATGCAAGAAAGCCACGGAGTAGGAGTCCGTGGCTTTCGCTGTATCGTGTCGGCTGTTTTTGACATATTCATTATAACATATGAGAAAACAGCTGACAAGGTTACGGTCATATAATATTTTTGTATACTTTATGCTTGACAAGTGTAAATGAGCTTATTATAATGAAGATACTCAATCAAGCAAAGGTAATGCGAAAGACATGATCATGGCTCATTGTCCTGCCAGAGAGGGAAATCTCGGCTGAAAGTTTCCCGTGCTATGCTGTGATTACCGCTTTCAAACTGTGCTGCTGAACGAATTGTCTTGTCGGTTCTATTAGGCGGTGCCGGAATGGTATTCCGTTATCAACGTAAGCTGGCTATATTATTATTGGTATAGCAATCAGGGTGGAACCGCGAAGTACAGACCTCGTCCCTTTGGGATGGGGTCTTTTTGTTTTTTATCATCAGGAGGTTTATATTTAAATGGCAAAAATCGTTTTAAAAGACGGTGCTGTGCGCGAAGTCGCTGACGGCACTACTGTATTGGATTTTGTGAAATCGTTCAGCAATTCTCTTGCTAAGAAGGCTCTTGCCTGCAAGATCGACGGTGAAACGCAGGATCTGAAAACGCCTCTGACGGGCGAACATAAAGTGGAAATCCTTACGGGTGAAGATGCTGACGGGCTGCGCACGCTGCGCCACAGTGCATCTCATGTGCTGGCTCAGGCTATCAAGCACATCTACGGCGATGACAAGGTACAGCTGGCTATCGGTCCGTCCATCGACAACGGCTTCTACTACGATATCGACATGGAACATCAGCTGACTCCCGACGATCTGGCGAAGATCGAAAAGGAAATGAAGCATATCGTCAAGGAAAATCTGCCGATCGAACGCCATGAAGTTACGCGCGCTGAAGCTCTCGATTTCTTCAAGAAAAAGGGCGAAAAGTACAAGGTTGAACTGATCAACGACCTGCCGGAAGGCGAACTGATCACGATGTACACGCAGGGCGATTTCACTGACCTTTGCGCCGGCCCGCACGTCGTTTCCACGGGCAAGATCAAGGCATTGAAGCTCCAGAGCATCGCTGGTGCATACTGGCGCGGCGATGAAAAGAACAAGATGCTGCAGCGCGTCTACGGCACGGCATTTGAAAAGCAAGCTGATCTCGAGGCTTACCTCAAGATGCTCGAAGAAGCAGCTAAGCGCGACCACAGAAAGCTCGGCAAGGAACTCGACCTGTTCAGCCTGCATGAAGAAGGCCCCGGCTTCCCGTTCTTCCATCCCAACGGCATGGTCATCCGCAACGAATTGATCAATTACTGGCGCGAAGTGCACCGCAAGTACGGCTATCAGGAAATCAAAACTCCTATGATCCTGAACCGCAAGCTCTGGGAAACTTCCGGCCATTGGGACCATTATAAAGAAAATATGTATTTCACGAAAATCGACGGCGAAGATTACGCTATCAAGCCGATGAACTGCCCGGGCGGTATGCTCGTCTACGCAACGCATCAGCACAGCTACAGGGATCTGCCGCTGCGCCTCGGTGAACTCGGCCTCGTACACCGCCACGAACTGTCCGGCGCGCTGCACGGCCTCATGCGCGTGCGCAACTTCACGCAGGACGATGCTCATATCTTCATGCTGCCGAGCCAGATCGAAGGAGAAATCCAGAAGATCATCGACCTGTTCGACGAAGTCTACAACACTTTCGGACTGTCCTACCACGCAGAACTGAGCACGCGCCCCGACGATTCCATGGGCTCGGACGAAGTCTGGGAAAGCGCTACGGCTGCACTGAAGAACGCACTTGAACACCGCGGACTCAAATACGTCGTCAACGAAGGCGACGGCGCATTCTACGGCCCGAAGATCGACTTCCACCTCACTGACTCCATCGGACGCACCTGGCAGTGCGGCACGATTCAGCTCGACATGCTGATGCCGGAAAAATTCCAGCTGACCTACGTCGGCGAAGACGGTCAGAAGCACCGCCCCGTAATGCTGCACCGCGTCGTATACGGCAGCATTGAACGCTTCATCGGCATTTTGATTGAAAACTACGCCGGCGCATTCCCGACTTGGCTCGCTCCCGTTCAGGTCAAGATCCTGCCCATCAGCGACAAGTTCATGGACTACGCTTACGAACTCAAGAAAAAGATGTTTGACCTCGGCATCCGCGTCGAAGTCGACGACCGCAACGAAAAGATCGGCTACAAGATCCGCGAAGCTCAGGTCAAGAAAGTGCCCTACAGCATCATCGTCGGCGAAAACGAACTGGAAAACAAGAACATTTCCGTGCGCAAACGCCGTGAAAAAGACACCGTTACGATGGATGTAGATGCTTTCATCGCCCAGGTGCTCAAAGAAATCAAGACCCGCGAAAACAACTGATTCGATTTTGAGATTTTAACGGCATAAATGAAAGAAGCTGTGAACAATGTTTGCTTATTTGTCCACAGCTTCTTTCATATTTCTATAAATGTATTGCTAATGTATTGCTATTGTGATACTATAATCGTAGAGGTGATACAAATGGCTAAGACAGCTAATATCAATATACGTATAGAACCTGATGTGAAAGCTAATGCTGAAAAGTTATTTGCT
>CATYZV010000109.1 GCA_958415865.1 uncultured Selenomonadaceae bacterium | reverse complement strand
TTTACGGCATTTGAGGCAAGTTTTCATAGTAATACACTCCCTTGTAATTTATTAGTTAATGGTAAAATTGAGTATAAAGCCTAGATGGTATCATCGTCCCTGAACAGCTGTGCCATTTTCAAATCCAATACTTTCGCTATCTTCATATAGGTAGAGATCGGCACGCCCGATGTGTATACGCCGCGCTCGATGCGCGATAAGTACGAAATGCTGATGCCTGCCTTCAGTGCCAGCTCCTGCTGCGTGTACTGCTTAAAGCGGCGGTGGCATACGATGCGAATACCTGCCTTGCGGTATATCTGATTGAAGTCCAATCTGAACTCTTCCTTTCCACGCGGGATGCAGCTCATTCATCTTTTGAGATGAGACGCTGATAATCCACGTCCAGTGCCCGGGCGATCAGCAGGATGGATTCCATATTGTAGGGACCTTTGCCGCACTCTATATCCGAGATCCGAGAACGGGAGACATTTGCCTCGCGCGACAGCTGAATCTGCGTCCAGCCCCGCAAGCGCCGGTAATACAATACCTTGGCTCCTATCCTCTTGTACTCTGCAGCAAACTTATTATCACTCACGGTTATACCTCCTCCGAGGCTATGCCTCTTTTCTATTATATTATGCGATATAAACGCTAATCATGCTGTTCTTCTTATACGATAATTGTTCTTCTTATGCGACAATTATTTCGTTTTGCAAATTATAATCTCATTTATACCGCCTTTATCTCTATATTAGCGTAATTTGATTGTGATTTGTTGTCCTGCTAGGACATTTAGAGCAATTTTTTCGCCAAATATCACTTCTTAATTCCTACAGCTATTGCACAGCCCATGCAATTGTGCTATTATGTAGGACGTAACAAACGGATGATTAACGGTATCGGAATGCGAAGGATTCTGAACTGTATAATGTGCATCCATATTACCTGTAAATTCTATATCGCTTGGATCACTGCGACCGAGACGAAATGCCAAAACACTTCATTAAAAAGAAAACACAATGCGCCGGCTGAGATCAGTTCTTTAGCCGGTGTTTATAGACGAGCGCATTTCTCTTGATTGGATAATAAATCAACGGAAATGCGTTTTTTAATGCAGGCTTGGCAGCGTTCTCTTTTTGTTTGTTACACGGTAAATGAAAACTGAAGTACAATACAAGGGAGATTTAATTCAATGATTTTATGTCAAAACGTAACTGAACTGCGCCAGCTCATCGCCAAATTCAAACAGGACGGCAAAACTATCGGCCTCGTGCCGACCATGGGTGCGCTGCATGAAGGCCACGCTTCACTGATAAAGGCAAGCCATGCAGAAAACGACATCACTGTCGTCAGCGTATTTGTAAATCCCACGCAGTTCGGACCTACGGAAGATTACGCTGCTTATCCCAGAACTCTGGAAAGCGACTGCAACGTAGCACAGAACGCCGGAGCAGATGTGGTATTCGCACCGAAAAAAGAAGACCTCTATCCGCATAAGGACATGACTTGGGTAGAAGTAACGGGCGACATCACCAAAGTGCTCTGCGGCCGCACACGCCCGATTCACTTCCGCGGCGTAGCTACGATCATCACCAAATTATTTAACCTCGTGCAGCCGACGAGAGCTTACTTCGGGCTTAAAGATGCTCAGCAGACAGAAGTACTGCGCCGCATGGTAGAAGATCTGTTCTTCAATGTGGAACTGCGCATAATGCCGATCGTCCGCGAAGCTGACGGCCTTGCAAAAAGCTCGCGCAACACTTATCTTTCCGAAAAAGAACGCACTGCTGCCCTGATCCTCTCCAAGAGCCTCAAGCACGCAGCTGAAATGTTTGAACAGGGAGAACGCACCGCAGATGTGCTCGTGAATGCCGTCAAAGACATGATACAGACAGAACCTATGAGCAATATCGACTACGTGGAAATGTACAGTATGCCCGGCCTTGAACCGGTCGGCGAAAAAATCGCCAAGGGTCAGCGCGTGCTGCTGGCACTGGCTGTAAAATTCGGCACTACCCGCTTGATCGACAATGTTGTTTTGGAGGATAAATAATATGCTGTACAATATGTTTCACGGAAAAATTCACCGCGCTACCGTAACGGAAGCCAATCTCGAATACATGGGCTCTATCACCATCGACTCTGAACTGATGGAACTGGCCGGCATTCTGCCCGGCGAACGCGTGCAGATCGTCAACAACAACAACGGCGCGCGCCTCGAAACGTACACCATCGCCGGTGAACGCGGCAGCGGCGTAGTCTGCCTCAACGGCGCAGCAGCGCGCTGCACTCAGGTCGGCGACATCGTAATCATCATGGCTTACGGGCTGTTCAACGAAGAAGAAGCTAAAAACCTCGTGCCCAAAGTCGTAATGGTCGATGAACACAATCATCCCGTCAAAGTCAGAGGCACTGAAAAAGAACGCGAAATCGGCTGATATTGATCAATCGCTAATTGATGATGGTATCTGTAACGGATACCATCATTTTGCTTTAGACTGACGGAGGATTAAAAATTGAATAGAATAATCAGCTTCTGCACCAAAAACATGGCTATAGGCGTGATACTAGCCGGCGTGCTTGCCGTCGTATCGCCCGATATTTTTAAGCCCTTCAGCCCCTATATGGCGTATCTGCTCGGCATCGTATTGCTCGGCATGGGCATGAGCCTAAAGCCAAAGGACTTCAAGCTCGTATTCAGCCAGCCCAAGAACATCGCCGTCGGCGCACTCTTGCAGTTCGTGATCATGCCTGCTCTGGCTTATCTGTTGATCACGGTATTCCCGCTGCCGCCTGAAATCGCCATCGGCGTTATCTTAGTCGGCACCTGTCCCGGCGGCACAGCCTCGAACGTCATCACGTATCTGGCCCGCGGCGATGTGGCACTGTCCGTCTCCATGACGATGGCAAATACCATTCTCGCGCCGCTCGTTACTCCGTTTTTGATCTGGGTACTGGCAGGCACTTGGATTCAGATAGACTTCTTTTCCATGATGATGTCCATAACGCAGATGGTACTTCTGCCTCTCTTGATTGGCGTGGGCATAAATCAGCTGTTCGGCAGCCATCTGGCCAAAATCAACCGCGCCATGCCGCTCGTATCGGTATTCGTCATAATCCTGCTCGTCGGCATCGTCGTATCGCTCAGTGCCGATACCCTGCTTGCTTCCGGGCTTCTAGTACTGGCAGTCGTAATTTTGCACAACCTCTGTGGGCTGGGACTCGGCTACACCTTTGCCAGAGTCTTCCGCCTCACCGCGCCGCAAAGACGTGCCATGGCTATTGAAGTCGGTATGCAGAACTCAGGCCTTGCCGCATCCTTGGCGGTAATTTACTTTACTGCTGCCGGCGGCATACCCGCAGCTATCTTCAGTGTATGGCACAACATCTCCGGCTCCCTGTTCGCTTCGTACATGGTGAGCAAGGACGAAAAAGACAACGCTGAAAATCTGATTGAATCGCATATTAATAGATGATTAAAAAGCTGTAACAGATGAGCAGTCCAGAACGCCTCAAATGTTACAGCTTTTCTTATGGCTAAAATTGCCTTATAATATTTTGTAGAAGAAAATCGTTGAAAAGAGGTTTATTCATATGAAGCTAATAACCATGGCAGGGCCTCCTTCAGTGGGCAAGACTTCTGTCATACTGCATTTAGCCGATGTGCTGCGCCAAAATAAAAAGAGCGTCGGCGTTATAAAATTCGACTGCCTGACTACCTTCGACCGCCGGCCGTACGAAGATGAGGGAATCCCCGTGCAAATAGGCTTATCGGGCAAATTCTGCCCTGACCATTTCTACATAAGCAATATCGAAGAAGGTGTGCAGTGGGGACGCGCAGAGCACTTTGATTACTTGATAACGGAAAGCGCGGGGCTTTGCAACCGCTGTTCGCCCTATATTCAAGGCATAACGGCAGTAGCGGTAATCGACTGCCTGTCAGGTATTCGCACGCCGCGCAAAATCGGTCCCATGGTGCGCTTTGCCGATATCATCGTATTGACCAAAGGCGATATAATCTCGCAGGCTGAGCGCGAAGTATTTCTCTACAACGTCTATCAGGCAAATGCCAAGGCAAAAGTCGTATTCGTCAACGGCATCACAGGGCAGGGCGCGTTCATGCTGCAAAAGCGGCTCGGCATGATGCCGGATATCGAAACGCTGAACGGCTATAAAATACGCTTTACCTCCCCTGCCGCTGTCTGCTCTTACTGCACTGATGAAATGCGCATCGGCGAAAAGTACCAGATGGGCATGATCAAAAAGATGGAATTCAAATGATGTAATATATAATAGAAGGAAAATGTTATATGGATTTAGATTTTAAGGCTTTTGCAGCATTCGTCAAAACGCATACCATCGGGGAAATTAAGGCTGCTTATCCGCCGATAAACGATTATCTGGAAAATACGGGGCTTTGGAATCTGCCGAATGATATGACTTTCGCCAAGTCCTTTGAAGATATGGACCCTGAAGACCTTATGCAGGTCGGCATAAAAGACGGCAATATCGCCTCAGAGCTGTTCGGCTTCTTGTCGAATATGAATGATTTAAACAGCTCAGACGATATGGCGGATATACACAGCATCACCATAATCGGCGGGCGCAATAAACTCGGCGAAAAAGAAGATATCCGGCTGACCATCGAGACAGGCGAAATCATCAGCATCGTCGGTCCTACAGGCTCCGGCAAAAGCCGCCTGCTCGCCGATATCGAATGCCTTGCCGGCGGCGATACCCCCACGCACCGCCATATTCTCGTAAACGGCAGTGCACCGAATGATGAAACGCGCTTTGAACTGGACGGAAAGCTCGTCGCGCAGCTATCTCAGAATATGAATTTCATAATGGATGCCAGCGTCAAAGACTTCCTGACGATGCACGCCAAAGTCCGCCTTGCCGGCAGCTACGATAATCACAAAGATGTCGTCGATAAATGCCTTGCCATGGCGAATGAACTGGCAGGAGAAAAATTCACAGCCGATACGAAAGTAACCCAGCTGTCCGGAGGTCAGTCGCGTGCATTGATGATAGCCGACACCGCCTGCATCAGCAGTTCACCCATCGTATTGATAGACGAGATTGAAAATGCCGGCATAGACCGCCAACAGGCAGTCAAAGTCTTAGCGCAGAGCGACAAAATCGTCATAATGTCCACCCATGACCCCCTTTTAGCACTCAGTGCCGACAAGCGCATCGTCATCAAAAACGGCGGCATCAGCAAAGTCATAATCACCGGCACTGCTGAAAAAGACTGCATGAAAGAAATACGCCGCCTCGACAATACCCTATTGAACATCCGCCAGCGTCTGCGCAGCGGCGGCTTGATCGAAAATATCTGATTGAAGGAATGACCAACCCCTTGAAAATTATCCTGCTCCTATTGACCTTTATAAGCTTATACACTGCCCAGCTGCCTCAGTGCCAAGCCCGCATCCCCTACAGCTGGCTCAACATAGGAGGGCTGACACCTGACCAGCAGATCGGCTCCGCCTATTACGTATACGGCAGGCCGGAAAACACGATGATAGTAAAAAGCGGCAGCGGCTTTTCCATCTATGAAGCCAGCTACAACAGCGAGCTCATCGTCTACTACGTCTACGGCGGCTGGAACGAAAACGGACGCATCCGCGCCATACTCTGCTCGGAAGACAACATCGCCACCAATCTGGGCATCCGCGTCGGCATGAATAAAAACGACGTGCTCTACGCCTACGGCGAACCAGACCGCGCCTTCGACGAAGACAACGGCTCCAGCTGGTGCTACCTCTCTAGCAGCGAGGACCACCCCAATATGCCGCTCTGGTTCTTCTTCGATAAAAACGATGTGATCTACACCATCACAGCAGGTGATATAAGCTACTATTGACCGCAAATTCACTATAGTATCCGTTGAGGAGAGATGATCTTATGGACGTAAAACCTTTAGATGTAGCCATAGCCTTTATGATGATATTTTCCCTAATCGGCATCGCAGGCTCGCTGATAGCCCTGATCTACGCCAAAATAAAGCAGAAAAAACTCAAACTATTCGCGCTGGCACTCGCCGCCAACATCGTTGTGCTAACAGCCTGCTGCACCTATATACTAGAACATCCCCTGCAAAAGAAAGCACCTGTCCCGCAGCCCTCCACACAGCAGACAGATCAGCAGATGAGCACCAACGATGATTTATTCGCTCCGGACGATAAATCCTCAAGCAGCAGCAATGATGCAGACAGCACACAGCAGGAAAATAAAACCCTGCCTGCAGCAAATACAGCAGACAGCACTGCCTCCTCTCAGGCACAGCAAAATAACAGCGTCGCCCATAACGGACCCGGTCCCAACGGCGAAACCATCAAAGGCAATATAAACAGCAAAGGCGAAAAAATCTACCATGTGCCCGGCGGACAGTTCTACGACAAGACGCAGCCCGAAGCATGGTTCTTCACAGAAGAGGAGGCACGCGCTGCCGGCTACAGACCTTCCAAAAGGTAATCAGCTAAAACATAATAAAAGGATAGAAACAGAAAATAAATCTGCTTCTATCCTTTTCTT
>CATYZV010000108.1 GCA_958415865.1 uncultured Selenomonadaceae bacterium | reverse complement strand
ATAATGAACAAGGAAGTGTGATTATGAAGAAGGTATTGGCATTACTGACAGGTTTGATGATGCTTGTGTTCACTGCAGGCTGCGGTGGCGGCGACAGCAGTTCGTCTAGCAGTGCAGACTCATCAGGTGCAGACGGCAAGCAGATCACGATGGGCTTCTCACAGCTCGGTGCAGAATCTGAATGGAGAACAGCACATACTGAATCCATCAAACAGGCTGCCAAAGATGCAGGCGTAAACCTCCAGTTCTCCGACGGACAGCAGAAACAGGAAAACCAGATTAAAGCTATCCGTTCCTTTATCGCTCAGGGCGTTGATATCATCGCCTTTACTCCTATCGTAGAAACCGGCTGGGATACGGTCCTCAAAGAAGCTAAAGATGCCGGCATCCCTGTAATCATCGTTGACCGCGATGTAAAACTCAATGATGATTCCCTTTATGTAGCAAAAATCGGTACGGACTCCAAGACTGAAGGTCAGAAGGCTTTCAATTGGATCGATGAATACATGAAGAAAAACAACAAGACTCCGCGTGATGGCGGCAGCGTATTCAACATCGCAGTACTCGAAGGCACGGTTGGTTCTTCCGTTGCAATCCGCCGCTCTGAAGGCTTCAACGAAGCTATGCAGGCTTCCCCGGATGCAGCTAAATACCAGATCCTGATGTCTCAGACAGGTGAATTCACTCGTCAGAAAGGTCAGGAAGTTATGGAATCCTTCCTCAAATCCGGCGGCCGTGATAAAATCGACATCCTGTTCTCTCAGAACGATGACATGGCACTCGGTGCAATCCAGGCTATCGAAGCAGCTGGCCTGCAGCCCGGCAAAGACATCACCATCATTTCCATCGACGCTGTTAAAGGCGCATTCCAGGCTATGATCGACGGCAAATCCAACTGCACGGTTGAATGTAATCCTCTCCAGGGACCGCTGCTCATGGAAACTGCTAAGAAGATCTTAAACGGCGAAACTGTTGAAAAGAATGTATATGTAGACGAAGGAATCTTCCCCGCTGATGTAGCAGAAAAGACTCTGCCGGAAAGAAAATACTAATTACTAAAAATTAAATGACCACAAAGAACTGAAATAGGCCGTACTTAGCCTAAAACGGCTAAGTACGGCCTTTCTATATCTAAATCAAGTCAAATGGGGTGAAAACATGGGAGAAGTTCTCTTGGAAATGCGCCATATAGATAAAGTTTTCCCCGGTGTAAAAGCACTTTCCAACGTAGATTTCACACTGCGTGCAGGAGAGGTTCACTCACTGATGGGAGAAAACGGCGCGGGTAAGTCAACGCTGGTAAAAGTACTGACAGGCGTATATCACCGCGACGGCGGCACTATCACATTAAATGGCAAGAATATTTCGCCTAATAATCCGAAAGAAGCACAGGCGTGCGGTATTTCTACCGTGTATCAGGAAGTAAATCTCTGCTCTAATCTGAGCGTAGCAGAAAATATATTCATCGGACGTGAACCTAAAAAATTCGGCTGCTTTATCGATTGGGCGCAGATGAATAAGCGTTCTAAGGAACTGCTGGAAAAACTCAATATCGACATAGATGTTACTAAGACGCTGGATCATTATTCTGTTGCTATACAGCAGATGATAGCTATTGCACGTGCTGTCGATGTAGATGCAAAAATTTTGATTCTCGACGAACCGACATCTAGCCTTGATGAAGAAGAAACAAAGCGTCTGTTCAATATCATCCGCAAACTGCAAAAGCAGGGCATGGGCATAATATTTATATCACATTTTCTCGAACAGATTTATGAGCTTTGCGACCGCATCACCATTCTCCGCAACGGCGAATTGGTAGGAGAATACGAAGTGGCAAAACTGCCGCAGGTAGAACTCATAGCTAAGATGGTCGGCAAGGATTTGAATTCCGTCAAGGAATTTGACAAGATGGGAGCAAAGAGCATTCCCTCAGAAGAAGTATTTCTCGAAGCAGATGATATCGGCTGTACCGGTAAGCTTAGCGATATGAATCTCAAGATTCACAAGGGCGAAGTCATCGGACTTGGCGGTCTTTTGGGTTCAGGCCGCACAGAAACAGCAGAACTCTTATTCGGTGTAAATCAGATCACCAAGGGCGAAATCAAAATCAACGGCAAGAAAGTCAACTTGAGCAGCCCTATCGAAGCGATGAAAAACCGCATTGCCTTCTGCCCGGAAGACCGCAAGGTGCAGGGCATTATCGGCGATCTCAGCGTGCGTGAAAACATCATCTTAGCTTTGCAGGCAAAAAAAGGTATGTTCAAGTACATTCCGTACAAAGAACAGGTTATTCACGCTGACGACTGCATTGATCTGCTCAAGATAAAAGTCTCCAGCCGCGAACAGCATGTCAACAAGCTAAGCGGCGGCAATCAGCAGAAAGTTATAATCGCCCGCTGGCTCATCACTGAGCCGAATCTCTTGATACTCGATGAACCGACGCGCGGTATCGACGTAGGCACCAAGAGTGAAATTCAGAAAATGGCAGTTGCACTGGCAAAATCCAAGGGGATGTCAGTCGTATTTATCTCCAGTGAAATGGATGAAATGATCCGCACCTGCACCAAGATAACTGTCATCCGCGACCGCAAGAAAGTAGCGGAAATCGAAGGAGATAAGATCAGCTCTGAAAATATCATGAAAGCAATCGCCGGAGGTGAAGTATAATGGGCAGCCTGAAAAAATTCACATCGAGTTCTGTTTTTCTGCCTTTGATAGCTCTGGCTATTCTGGTAATATTCAACATCATCTTCGTACCGGGCTTTTTGAGTGTAGAAATCACGGATGACGGCCGTCTGTACGGACGTATCTTCGATATATTGAACCGTTCATCTTCATTGATAATTCTGTCGCTGGGCATGACTTTTGTCATCGCTACAGCCGGCATTGATATCTCCGTCGGTGCAGTGGTCGCTATTTCCGGTGCTGTTGTCTGCAGCCTTATCGGCGGACGCGGCGACGGCGTAGCAGAAACTCCGATGATCGTCGCAATGATCGCAGCTATTGCTGCAGGTACTGTATGCGGTGCTTGGAACGGCTTTCTCGTATCGAAGATCAAAATACAGCCAATGGTCGTAACCTTGATACTGATGGTTGCAGGCCGCGGAATTGCACAGCTGCTGACAGAAGGCCAGATCATCACGGTTTACTATGAACCGTTCAGCTATATCGGCAGCAACATCCCCGGCAATATCATTCCCAGCCCGATCATCATCGCGGCTATAATGGTAGCACTCGTGCTGTTCATTCTCAAAAAGACATCTTTGGGCCTGTTCATTCAGTCGGTCGGCATCAATCCTACAGCCAGCCGCTATGCAGGCATCAACGTAACACTCGTAATCTTCCTCGTGTACGCATTCTCCGGTTTCTGTGCCGGCGTATCGGGCTTGATTGAAAGCTCTTTGATCCGTGCAGCTGATGCTAATAATGCCGGTCTCAATATGGAAATGGATGCTATCTTGGCGGTAGCACTCGGCGGCACGCTCTTGAGCGGCGGTAAATTCTACATCGGCGGCAGCATCATAGGTGCAATCACCATTCAGACTTTGACGACGACGATGTACGCTATCGGCGTAGCATCTGACCAGCTGCCTGTTGTAAAGGCAATCGTAGTAATCATCCTCTGCCTGATCCAGTCGCAGCGTTTCCGTGAAATGTTCCAGAAATACAAAGCGAAAAAGCAGGCAGCAAAGGCGGTGGATAAAGCATGAATAACATCAAGAAATATATAAATTCGGCAATCGCCTCTCAGTATTTTCAGTTTTTCGTAACAGTTATTCTGTTTCTCGTGCTGTATGGAATCGGCATGGCTATGTACAACGGCTTCACCAAGCCGCAGGTATTCTGCAATCTCCTTATAGACAATGCAGCACTGATCATCGTTACGGTCGGCGTAACGTTCACCATCATCACGGGCGGCGGCGGCATCGACATCTCCGTCGGCTCTGTCGTAGCACTCGTCTGCATGTGCCTTGCTTATCTCTTGCAGAACACAAGCATTCCTATTCCCGTAGTCGTAGCTATGGTACTTTGCATTGGTCTTGCTGTAGGTTTTGTGCAGGGCTATCTGATATCAGTCTTTAAGATGCAGCCATTTATCGTAACGCTTGCCGGCTTGTTCTTCTGCCGCGGCATGACGGCTGTAATCTCGCGCGACACTATCACCATCGACAATCCCACCTATGTAGCTATCGCTTCTGAACGCATCAGCTTATTCGGCAACGGTTTTATATCCGTAGGTGCTGTAGTGGCATTGATAGTGCTCATCATCGCTATCATCGTGCTCAAGTACACAAAATTCGGCAGAACGCTGTTCGCTATCGGCGGCAATGAAAACTCCGCTTCCCTAATGGGGCTTCCTGTAACGCGCACTAAGATATGCGCTTACGTCATCAGCGGTTTCTGTGCGGCACTCGGCGGCGTAGTATACTCTTGGATCATGCTTTCCGGCTACACGCTGCACGCTATGGGAATGGAAATGGATGCCATCGCATCGTCCGTCATCGGCGGCACGCTCTTGACCGGCGGCGTAGCATTCATGCCGGGCACTATCTTCGGCGTATTGATTCAGGGCATAATTTTGACCTTTATCACTTTTCAGGGAACTCTCTCTGCATGGTGGACGAAGATCGTTGTCGGTGCCCTGCTCTGCCTGTTCATCATCATGCAGGCTCTGATCACCGAACACAAGAACAAGCTCATATCTAAGAAATCTATGGAATCCATGAATAAATAATAGAATCAGCAGCTAGAAAGGATTTATTATGGTTGGAATAGTAATAGTATCGCATATGGTATCCATCGCTGACGGCGTGCGCGACATGGCTCAGAAGATGGCTCCGGAAGGATTGAAAATCATCTCAGCCGGCGGCGCACCGGACGGCAGCTTCGGCACGGACAGTGCTAAGATATGCAAAGCAATAGAGGACGCGGATAACGGCAAAGACGGCGTGGTCGTCATCACCGATGTCGGCAGCTCCATAATCTCTGCAGGATTGGCTATCGAAGGACTGCCGATGGCGCTGCACAGGCGCGTCAGAATAGCTGATGCTCCCATCTTGGAAGGTGCAGTAGCAGCTGCTGCTGAAGCCGGCAAAAATTCTGATGTAGATACGGTCTTAAAAGCGGCAGAAGAAGCAAAAGGAATTTCCAAGAAATCCTAAAAGAATAGTTATCCTAAGGCTTGGCCAAAGCTCCACTCGATAAGATTAAATAGATAAATGATCAGATATGATGGGAATATTGTCAAGGCAATATTCCCTATTTTTCTCAGTTGTGATAAGATAGTAACATGTTTTTGTTGCGAATCAGTATTTAGAGAGAGGCAGGCAGCGAGAACAAATGATCGAATAGATACAAAAGGATGGTGTGACAATGGCAGCCACAGATGCACCTAAATATATAGAATTGATGAATTGGATCAGAGAACAGATTTTGAGTGGAGATTTCAGCGTCGGCATGAGACTGCCGTCAGAAAATGAACTAGGCAGGAGATTTGCCATCAGCCGTCAAACCGTCCGCCAAGCTACAAGTGTTTTGGAAAGCGAAGGACTTTTGGAACGCCGCCGAGGCAGCGGGACGTACGTCTGCGAGGCACAGTCGAAAACTGCATCGCGTGCAGTCTCTCGCAATATCGGCGTAGTGCTCACATATCTCGACGATTATATTTTTCCGAGCATCGTCAAGGGAATTGAAGAGGTCTTGACTAAAAACGGCTACTTCATGCAGCTGGCATTTACCTACAATATGATTGAAAAAGAGTCGTTCATCTTAGACACGATGCTCAAGAGCAATATAGACGGGCTGATAATAGAGCCTGCAAAGTCCGGTGTACCGTACATCAACAGCGATTTGTACCAGAAAATAAAATCGATGGGCATTCCGTGTATATTCATCAATGCCGATACGAATCCGCCGATGAACATACCCAGCGTCCGTATGGATGACTATCAATCAGGACGCGCAGCGGCTCAGTATTTACTAGACAAGGGCCATACTCATATCGCGGGCTTTTTCAAATCCGATGATATGCAGGGACAGCTCAGGTACTCCGGAGCTATATCGGCATTAAAAAAAGCAGATATGCTATCTTCAGAAAAGAATATGTGCTGGTATGCTACGGAAGATTTTAAACCGATGATGCGCGGTGAATTTGACAGCAGGCTGCTCCACTTAATGAGTGAAGCAACAGCAGTTATCTGCTATAACGATGAAGTAGCAAAATACATGATGGAGCTGCTCCAGCGCAATGGGCGCAGAGTGCCAGATGATATTTCCGTATTCGGCTTTGACGATCTGGAGCTGGATTCTGCTATCGGGCTTACGACGATAGAACATCCCAAAAAACAGCTCGGCAAGACAGCAGCAATTCAGCTGCTTAAACTATTGGATAATATAAATCTTAATGTCAGCATAAAATTTCCACCCAAGATAGTAGAACGTGATTCAGTCAAAAAGCTGAAATAGGATGGATAGAATAGATAAAAATTGTCTATTCTAATAGAAAAAGTAGTATGATATATTG
>CATYZV010000107.1 GCA_958415865.1 uncultured Selenomonadaceae bacterium | reverse complement strand
CATTTATAATGTATTCATATCCGATAACCACAAAGGAGAGTGATGAATTGGACAAAAACAAACAAAAATACAAATATCTGTATCTGCTATCGGAAAAATATCCCAACCGCCAGTCGGTCGTAACGGAGCTGATACGCCTCAAAGCTATTTTGAACCTCGCCAAGCCGACGGAGCATTTTATGAGCGACCTGCACGGCGAGTATGAATCATTTTTCCATATATTAAACAACTGCTCCGGTGTCATAAAGGAAAAAGTCGATTACTTGTTCGGCGATGAACTGACAGACGCGCAGAAGGCAGAATTCTGCACGCTGATATATTATCCCAAGGAAAAAATCGAAGACCTGCGCAGCAAAAAGCAGCTGTCGCATAAGTGGTACCTGACTAACCTTATGCTGCTATTGCGCCTGTCGCGCCTGATGTCGTACAAATACCCGCAGTCGGAGCTTAAAAATCTGCTGCCGGAAGGCTATGAGACCATCATCTCGGAGCTTCTGACGGCACGCCCCAATGAAGACGCTTTTCAAGAAGTGTATTTCAACACCATATTGAACACGCTGATCAACATCAGCAGCGGCGATGAGTACATCACTGCCTTCACGCAGTTCATCAAAAAACTCGCCGTGGCTCATCTGCACATCGTCGGCGATATCTTCGACCGCGGCCAGCGGCCCGATGCCATAATAGATATGCTGCGCCGCCATCACTCTGTCGATATCCAGTGGGGCAATCACGACGTGCTCTGGATGGGTGCGATGTGCGGCAGCGATGCCTGCATTGCTACGGTCATCCGCAACTGCGTGCGCTACAACAATATAGATGTATTGGAAAAAGGCTACGCCATCAGCCTGCGCCCGCTGTCCTCGCTCGCGGCAAAGCTCTACCCCGACAAATCCTTGCTAAAGGCGATGCAGCGCACCATCTCCATCATCCTGTTCAAAGTCGAAGGACAGCTCATAAAGCGCAATCCCGATTTTCGCATGGAAGGCAGACTACTGCTCGACAAGATAGACTACATCTCCAAATACATCAAGCTGGACGGCAAATTATATCCCATCAAAAGCCCGTCCTTCCCGACCATCGACCCTAAAAATCCATATGAGCTCGACGAAGACGAAGCTCATGTGCTCGCTGAAATCAAGTCGATGTTCCGCGACAGCACACGCCTAAAAAAGCACATCGACTTCTTGTACAAAAAAGGCAGTGTCTACACAGCCTACAACAACAATCTGCTGTACCATGGCTGCATACCGCTCAACGATGAAGACGGTACCTTCATGCGCGTAAAGCTCAACGGCAGCTATCACTACGGCAAAGAATACCTCGACTATGCCGACAAATGTATCCGCCAAGCATACCTCGGCATCTACGACCAGAAGCTCGTCGATATGATGTACTTCTTCTGGTGCGGCAGATACTCGCCGTTCTCCGGCAGGGAGTTCAAGACGTTCGAGCGCATGTACATCGAAGATGAATCGACTTGGAAAGAACCGTCTGATGCGTATTATAAATTCTGCAACGATGAAAAAATCTGCGATATGATACTCACCGCCTTTTCCCTAAAGCCCAAGCGCGGCCACATCATCAACGGCCACGTGCCCGTCAAGGTCAAAGCAGGCGAAAGCCCGGTAAAGGCAAACGGCAAGCTGATAATAATAGACGGCGGCTTCTGCAAAGCGTATCACAAGAAGACCGGCATTGCAGGCTACACCTTGATTGCCAACTCCCGCGGCCTGCGCCTCTTAGAGCACCAGACCTGCGCCAACATCCGCGAATCGCTCAAGGCAAATCACGATATAGAATCCGTATCCTGTACATTGGAACTGCAAAATTACCATTCTTCCACCGCCGACACCGATATCGGCGAAGAAATCCAAGAACAGATCAACGACATCTACCATCTGATGCTCGCATATCAGAACGGCTTAATCCCTGAACGTGCCTGACAAAAGACGTATATAATAGAAAGAATAAGCCAGCCTTCAATCATTTGATTCGAGGCTGGCTTTTTTCATGCAAAGAGATCGCGCTTAGTATAGACTACGACGGTATCGCCGAATTCCACCGTGCTGTCTCCGTCGGGAATTATATCCTGTCCGTTGCGGCGTATCAGCACGATCAATGAATCGTGGCCTGCATCTATATCGCGCAGTTTCTTGCCGAGCATTTCATTTTCAATATTTATATTTATTTCATTCAGCTCTATATTGTCTCTGCCTTGGTACGTCTTGGCGCAGACTATGAGGAAATCCCCTGCCTTCAGCTCCGTATCGCCCTTTGGTATTATGGTTTCCCTGCCGCGCACTATGGCGGCTATCAGCAGATTGGGAATAGAGCCGATTTCGCTTATCTTCTTGCCCACCCAAGCACTGCCTTCATTGACTTCCAAGCGGATGAAATTGATGT
Organism: uncultured Selenomonadaceae bacterium; assembly: GCA_958415865.1. GTDB lineage: Bacteria > Bacillota > Negativicutes > Selenomonadales > Selenomonadaceae > Megamonas. Next base: position 4,124 of record CATYZV010000107.1, on the reverse strand, counting down.
CGTTTTCCTCTGAGTAGTCGTTGAAAGTCTTCATTACGTTGAAATTATCGTCTATCATGTGAAGGCGGCGCGAAGCAAGCGGCAGCAGCGAGCCTTGAAACAGCAGCGACAGCAGCACCACGCAGAATACTATCGAAAAGATGGATTCATCGCCGAAGTGCGGCGACACCACCGCCACGATGGCAAACACGATCGAAGCCGCGCCGCGCAGCCCTGCCCATGACAGTATCAGCTGCTGATTGAGCGGTGCCTTAAACGGTGTCAATAGCAGTGCCACCGCCGCCGGCCTTGCGACGAAGGTCAAAAACAGCGCGATGAACAGAGCCGGCACGAAGTAATCTACCATATCGGACGGCGTTACCAAAAGCCCCAGCAGAAAAAATATTATCATCTGCATGATGCCGTCGAAAGCATCGAAGAAATTGACGAGATTCTTCTTCTTGGGAATCGGTTTATTGCCCATTATTATGCCTGCTATGTACGCCCCCAGATAGCCGTTGCCGCCGATGAACGAAGGCAGAGCGTACGCCGCCAGTGCCACCGATACCAGAAAAATCGAATCAAAGCCGCTATCGCCGAAGTCAAAGCTGCGCATAATCCTACTGCCTATCACCGCCAGCAGTGCCCCGATACCTCCGCCGAATACGAGCTGCGAAAATATATCGTAGCCAAAATCCGCCGGCGAAACGCTGGCACCTATGGCAGACAATAATACGACTGTCAGCATATAAGCGCACGGGTCGTTGCTGCCGCTCTCTATTTCCAGTATCGGTGCCGTATTGTACTTCAGATTGAGGCGCGAAGATCGCAGTATGGAAAACACCGAAGCCGCATCGGTCGAGCTCAGCACCGCACCGATCAGCATACCCTCCAGCATATTCATGCCCAGCACCGCATGACAGAAATAGCCCGTCAGCCCTGCCGTTATGAACACGCCCAATGTGCTCAGCAGCACCGCTTTAAGTGCCACAGGACGCGCAGTGCTCCACTTCGTGCCGAAGCCGCCGTAAAAGATTATAAAAATGAGCGCTGACGAGCAGACCGTTTCCGTTACGGAATAATCTTCAAAGTCGATTTTAAACAAACCGTCCGAACCGAACAGCATGCCCAGTCCGATGAAAAACAGCAGTGTAGGCACGCCCAGCCGAGCCGATATCTTGCTGCCGAAGATACACGCCGCCAATACCACAGCCGACAGCAGGAGAATAGTATTTACCATAAATCATGTCCTTTGCAAAATATAATACAACGATTAATTAGTGCTCATAAATAGTATATCATAGGAATCAGCTCTGCGCGAACTGATTCCTCACTGCTTTTTTACAATTCTCGTTTTGCGCGCATACGGCGTATGCACGAGCGGCAGCGATGTTTCCATGATGCCGCTGAATTTATAGTAGGCGTTGGCGATGGCCGGTGCCGTAGGAATGCAGGTTATCTCGCCGATGCCGATGGCACCGCAGGCCACGTCGACACCGCCTTTTTCTACGATGACGCTCTCTACGTCAGGTGCCTTGTCGGCGCGGAACAGCCCCAGCGTGCCGAATTTTGCTTTCGGGGCGCAGTGGTCGAGCGGATACTGCTCCGTGAGTGCGTAGCCGCAGCCCATGATGACGCCGCCTTCGATCTGGCCTTCTACATTGCGCGGATTGATGGCGCGTCCCACATCGTGCGCCGCCACTATCTTATCGATCGTGCCGTCGTCTTTCAGCAGGCACAGCTGCGTAGCGTAGCCATAGGCCACGTGAGATCTAGGGTATTTTACGGCCGCTCCCATGGCATCAGTCTTGGCCAGATACTCGCCGCAAAATTCCCGATTGTTTAATCGAGCGATATCATCGGCTGAAAAAGATATCTGTTTCGTCTGCTCATCTTCCTCTGTGATTACGACTTCCGGCAGAGAGCTGCTGTGCCTCTGTGAAGCCTTATACGGTATGCCGCAGGCGGCAAAAAGGGCATAGCGCATTTTCTGCGCAGCGCGGCGGGCTGCTTCGCCGGTTACGAGCGTCTGGCGCGAGCCGGAGCTGGTGCCGGAGTCGGGCGATGAAGCTGTATTCGGCCGGTGAAAGATCATATTGTCCGAGCTGACATGAAGCGTATCGGCCACGATCCCGGTCATGACCGTCCCCAGACCCTGCCCCAGGCAGGATGCGCCTGTGTATATGTGAATCCTGCCGTCTTTTACGGCGAGCCGCACTCTGCCCACATCAGGCAGCCCGATGCCCACGCCGGCATTTTTCATCGCGCAGGCGATGCCGACGCGGCCGGCTTTAGCACCGTAATAAACAGCCTTGACGGCTGCCAGCGTCTCCGCCAGCCCCGTGGACGGATCTGCTATCTGCCCGTTGGGCAGCACCTGACCCGGCTTGATGGCATTCTGCCAGCGGAACTGCCACGCATCGATGCCGGCTTTTTCCGCCAATAGATCTATATTGCGCTCCGTGGCAAAGCAGGACTGCGTAACGCCGAAGCCGCGGAAGGCTCCTGCCGGCGGATTGTTCGTATAGGCGGCCTTGCCTTCGATGTCGATGACCTGATAATTGTACGGCCCTGCGGCATGAGTGCAGGCCCTCTGCAGCACCGGGCCGCCCAGAGAAGCGTAGGCACCCGTATCCGACACGATGACAGCTTTCATCGCCGTCAAAAAGCCGCGTTCATCACATGCCGTCGTGAGGTCGATGCTCATCGGATGGCGCTTGGGATGGATTAGCAGGCTTTCCGCCCGCGATAATTTCACCTTGACCGGCCGCTTGGTGATGTAGGCGATCAAGGCGGCGTGATGCTGTACCGTTACATCTTCCTTGCCGCCGAAGCCGCCGCCGACCAGCATATCCTCGACGATGACTTTTTCCGGCTCCAAGCCCAGCATCGTCGATACTTCACGCTGCGTATCGTAAACGCTCTGATCGCTCGAATAGATGTACACACCGCCGCCGAACGGTATGGCCACAGCGCATTCCGGTTCCAAAAAAGCGTGTTCCGTCCACGGCGTTTCATAATGCTGTGTTACCTTGTACGCCGAATGCGCAATCACTTCATCGGCATTGCCTCTGATTAGATGCTCATGGCTCAATAGGTTGCCGTGCTCCGCTTCCGGGTGCACGAGCGGCGCATTTTCAGCCAGGGCTTCCGACGGGCAGGTTACAGCCGGCAGCTCTTCGTATTCGACTTTTACCAGTGCTTTCGCCCGTTCCAATATCTCCTTCGATTCTGCCGCCACAAGGCAGATAGCATCACCGAGGTAGTGCGTGATCCCGCCGATCGGAATCATCGTGTCCCAGTCCTGCTTTAAATGGCCGACTATATTGCTGCCCGGCACATCATCAGCTGTGAGTACGCAGACCACGCCGGGCAGTGATTTTGCTTCAGATGTGTCGATGGATTTTACGATGGCGCGCGGATACGCCGAGCGCACGGCACTGCCGTAGATCATACCGGGAAAATCCGTATCGTCCAGATCATCGGTGTAGCGGCCCGTGCCGAGCACTTTTTCTGCGGCATCGATGCGGCAGGCCGCCCTGCCTACTTTTAACCGGCTGTCGGCAGCCTTAGCTTCGTCGAGCGAGAGATTCTCCCTGAATATCTTGGCCGCCAGCTCTATAGCATCGATGATCTTCTTGTAGCCCGTGCAGCGGCAGTAGTTGTTGCGTATGGCGTTGACTATCTCTAAGCGCGACGGATTTGGCTTGACATCCAGCAGAGCCTTGGCACAGATGACCATGCCCGGTATGCAGAAGCCGCACTGCACTGCCCCCGCCCTGCCGAAAGCATAGGCGTATACATCCTGTTCGCGCTTGCTCAATCCTTCAACCGTCGTGATATGCTTGCCGGCCAGCCGCGCTGCTTTCTGCACGCAGCACTTCATCGCTCTGCCGTCGATCAGTACGGTGCAGGTGCCGCAGGCACCCTCCGAGCACCCGTCCTTGACGGATTTTAAGCGCAGCTCATTGCGCAGTATATCGATCAGCTTGCGCTCAGGATTGACAGATATGCTTTTTCCGTTTACATACAGCTCACACGCCTTATTCTCCATATTTTCCATCATATCCATCGCTCCCATACACACAAAATTCTATAAAAAAAGCAGTATTATTTTCATATACTGCCTTAGTATTATCTCCAAT
>CATYZV010000106.1 GCA_958415865.1 uncultured Selenomonadaceae bacterium | reverse complement strand
ATAAAGAGCAGTGTATATTATTTGTAAAGAAACCGATAAAGAAGGATGAATTTTCATGAAGCAGATTTTTTCTGGCATTAATGATGTTCTGGAAAAGTCCATCAAGACATTTATATTTTTCTGGCTATTGCTCTGCATTTACCGCATTGTGTTCATCGCAGGCATGAGTGAGTATTTGGCACCTGGCAGCGGTATATCGCTGGTAGGCACGGCGATCTACAGCGGTGCCAAGCTCAGCTTGCAGACGGCAGGGGCTATAACTCTGTTCATGCTGCTCGGCATTATAGCAGAGGCTGTATGGCATTCGCTGAGGTATTTCCGAGCTATCTGTTCTTTTTTGGCGGTGTTTGCGACGACGCTGCTGTTCGTAGCGCGCTTCCCGTTTTACCATCAGTTCCACAGCGGCTTCAATCAGATGCTGTTCACGGCACTGCACGATGATATGTACGCTCTGTTCATGTCGCTCGTCGATGAATTTCAGCTGCCGCTAAAAATGGCATTTGTGATTGCTCTAGCGTTTATCATCAATTTGCTATACAGTAAATGGCTCCGCTTTTCGTTTAAGTCAAGATTCAGTGCCGCAGCAAAATTGCAGCAGCGTTTTTCACCCAAGCTTAGATTTTCCTGCCTGCTGCTGGCGGTTTACCTGCTGGGCACGCTGTCGCTCTACGGCGGTGGCTGGAGCTGGCGCACAGGCGTGAACTGGGAAAATGCCGGCATCACCGATGATGATTTTCTCAATGAGAGCATTCTCGATGACTATCAGGCGATTTACCGCGCCTATGCCAACCAGAGCCGCATGGAAGCCTGCAACGGGCTGAACTTTTCGGCTCAGGATGTTCGCAATCTGGCAGCATCTCTGACCGGAAAGCAGGGCGGCAGCGATATGAAAGCGTATCTTTCCAAGACGGCTCCGGGCGCAAAGATAGACAAGCCCAAGCATATTTTCATAATCGTGTCGGAAAGCTATGCCAACTGGCCGCTGCTCGACAAGTACAAGGATCTGCACATCGCTGACGGCATGAAGAGCATAATAGCCCGCGACGATACTTTTTACAGCGGAAGCATGCTGCCCTCAGGTTCTGCCACGGTCAGCGCATTGATGACGATGACGACGGGGCTTGCCAATTCCAATCTGTATTTGACGACGATGCCCGAAGCACTAGAGCAGCCGTATCTGACTGCCTTTGCTCCACAGATGAAAAAGCTCGGCTACAATACGAAATTCTTCTACTCCGGCCCGGCGACGTGGGAAAATATTCAGGACTTTACGCTGGCGCAGGGCTTTGATGATTTCTACAGCCGCGGCAGCATCGATCCCAATGCGACGGGCAGCGTCTGGGGCGCAGACGATGAATACCTTTACGATACCGTGCTGAAAAACATCAGTGATGATCAGCCTACATTCAGCATAATCTTAAATACTTCTAACCATTCTCCGTTTAATATAGACCTAGCTGCAAAAGGCTTTGATGCTGAAGCGGTGCGCCGGGCTCTGCCCGAAAATGAACGCGGCAATGATGAGCTGGTGCGCGAACTGGGACACTATTGGTACGCCGATAAGCAGGCGAGCGAGTTCATCAAGAAAATGCAGGAAAAATATCCTGACAGCCTGTTCATAATGATAGGCGATCATGCCGACCGCTACAATATCGAAAAGACGCCGAGTATGTACGACCGCTACGCTATACCGTTCATAATGACGGGCAGGGGCGTAACGAAGGATATGCTGCCTAGCGATATGGCGGGCAGCCAGATGGACATCATGCCGACGCTGATCGATGCGATCGCGCCGCAGGGCTTTACGTACTATTCTGTCGGCAGGGATATGGCGGACAATAAATTGGCACAGAACTACGCTTTTTGGCTCACTGCCGACGCTATCGGCAAGACAGACGACCTCTTGGACAATCCGGAGTTCTACCGCGGCAATGCCCTGCCTGATGCTACAGTGCTCGACACGTATATCAACGGCGTGCGTGCCGTTTCGTGGTGGGTAGGCAAATACGGCGATACCATCGACGAATCACTGCCGGAGCAGGACAGCTGAGCAAATAGCCAACGCGCGGCAAATAGGGTATAATATAAAGCAAAGTACAATAGAAAAATATAAATAGATAGGATGGATTGATTTTGAGTAATTTAGAAGTTGGTATCGTAGGTCTGCCGAACGTCGGCAAGAGCACATTATTCAATGCTATCACCAAGGCAGGAGCAGCAGCGGAAAACTATCCGTTCTGCACGATCGAGCCGAATGTAGGCGTGGTAGACGTGCCGGACAATCGCCTGCAGGTGCTGCATGAAATGTACGATTCCAAGAAGACGACCCCGGCGAGTGTAAGCTTCGTCGATATCGCCGGCCTTGTTAAGGGCGCGTCCAAGGGTGAAGGCCTCGGCAACAAATTCCTGTCGCACATCCGTCAGGTGGATGCCGTAGCACACGTAGTGCGCTGCTTCGTCAACAAGAACATCACCCATGTCGAAGGCAGCATTGACCCTTTGCGCGACATCGAAATCATCAACACGGAACTGTGCCTCGCTGACCTCGATTCCATTGAAAAACGCCTCGAACGCGTGAGCCGCACCGCCAAGAGCGGCAATAAAGAGGCCATCGCAGAAATGGCAGTGCTGGAAAAGCTCAAGGACAGCGTAGAAAACGCTATTCCAGCGCGTCAGGTGCAGCTCGATGAAGATGAACAGGCACTTATCAAAGAACTCAATCTGCTGACGATGAAGCCGACGCTCTACGTGGCAAACGTCAGTGAAGATGAAGCTGCTACAGCCGATACCGACAATGAATACGTTCAGCAGGTAAAAGAATACGCCGCTAAAGAACATGCGGGCGTAGTAGTCATTTCTGCCGAAGTGGAAGCAGAAATCGCAGAGCTCGACAAAGCGGAAGCAAAGGAATTCTTAAACGACCTCGGCCTTGAAGAATCCGGCCTCGACAAGCTCATCAAAGCAGCCTTCTCTTTGCTCGGCCTCATGACCTTCCTGACAGCAGGTCCCGACGAATGCCGCGCATGGACTATCAAAGTCGGCACAAAAGCACCGCAGGCAGCAGGCAAGATTCATACCGATATAGAACGCGGCTTTATCCGCGCTGAAATAGTATCGTTCGACGACCTCGTAGCGGCAGGCAGCGTAGCAGCAGCCCGCGAAAAAGGACAAGTGCGCGTGGAAGGCAAGGACTACGTGATGCAGGACGGCGACGTTACGAACTTCCGCTTCAACGTTTGATAAATTTATTTTAATTTGTGATGAAAGAAGGTTTTTCTATGCGTAGATTCAAATTCTTGGCACTGCTGGCGGCATTTGCCGTCATGATGACCTGTACCTTTGCCCAGGCGGCAGAGAGCAGGACCATTTCCGTAGACGGCACATCGACTTTGAAGATGGCTCCCGACAAAGCAACTGTCAATGTGCGCATCGAAACCACCGCCAAGGATGCTAAAGAAGCATCCGCCCAGAATGCAGTGATCATGAACAGAATCCAAAACAGCCTCATGGCACTGTCCATCACCAAAGACAAGATGAAGACGACCAATTACAATCTGTCGCCCAATTACGATTACAACGACGGCAAGAGCAAATTGACCGGCTACAGCGTTTCCAATGAAATCCTCGTTACCGTCGACGATATCAATAAGGTCGGCAATGTCATCGACACTTCCATCAATGCCGGAGCCAACAGCATCGGTTCAGTGGAATTCGGGCTCAAAGACAGCGACGGCTATAAAGAAAAAGCACTGCGCGAAGCCGTGCTTGACGCGCGCAGCAAAGCCGACACCATCGCCGCTGCGCTCGGCAAGACCATCGTAAATGTGCAGAGCGTCAGTGCCAATAACAGCTATGTAGAAGCAAGAACGTATAACAATGCTCTTTACGCTGCATCTTTGAAATCTGCTGATGCCGGTGCTTCATCGCCGATTCAGGCAGGAGATATCAGCGTAAAGGCTAATGTCAACATCGTCTTTGAAATGAACTAAATAGTTTTTATAAAAGAAACAGCCGCTATATCAACGGCTGTTTTTTGCATCGGAGGAATGAAGCAGATGGACAAGATAAATATCAAAGAACTTTATCAAGCGCACCCTATTTTAAGAAAGATGAGCCTCGGTGAGGAAGTCATCTGGATTAATCCGGCTAAGAAAGCTTTTGAAGAATATCATTGTGAATTGGGAGCAGCTGATATAGCTGATGCCGCGGCGAGATTGCAGCGGTTTGCACCGTTCATAGCAAGAGCTTTTCCGGAAACGAAAAAATCCGGCGGCATCATCGAATCGCCGCTGCGCGAAATCGCCCGCATGAAAGCAGAGCTTTCGCAATCATACGGCAGCTGCATATCAGGAAAGCTATTGCTCAAGATGGACAGCCATCTGCCGATTGCCGGTTCCGTTAAGGCTAGAGGCGGCATCTACGAAGTATTGAAGCATACGGAAGAACTTGCTTTAGCCCATGGCTTATTAAAGCCCGGCGACGATTATGCTAAATTGGCGGAGCCTTCTAATAAAAAATTTTTTAAAGACTACACGATTCAAGTAGGCTCAACGGGCAATTTAGGACTTAGCATCGGCATAATGAGTGCTGTCATCGGCTATACGGTCATCGTCCATATGTCTGCCGATGCGCGTCAATGGAAGAAAGACCTGCTGCGCAGCTACGGCGTAACGGTTAAAGAATACGAATCCGATTACGGCGAAGCTGTGAAGCAGGGCAGAGAGCTTTCTGATAAAAATCCCGCCAGCTACTTTGTCGATGATGAAAACTCGCGCGATCTATTTCTCGGCTACGCTGTAGCAGCTCAGCGGCTGAAAGCACAGCTCGATGAAATGAAGCTGACCGTAGATGAAAAACATCCGCTGTTCGTCTACATCCCCTGCGGCATCGGCGGTGCACCGGGCGGCATATCCTTCGGCTTAAAGCAGCAGTTCAAAGACGCTGTGCATTGCTTTTTCGTCGAACCGGTTCAGGCTCCGTGCATGGCTGTGGGCATGATCTCCGGGCTGCAAAGCGGCATCTGCGTGCAGGATATCGGGCTTAGCGGCAAGACACACGCCGACGGGCTGGCTGTCAGCAGGCCTTCAGGCTTCGTCGGCAAGGTAATGGAGCTACTATTAAGCGGCGAATTCACCGTCAGAGATAATAGGCTCTACGATTATCTGCGTCAGCTTTGGCACAGCGAACAGATTTTTCTTGAACCGAGTGCCTGCGCAGCCTTTCAAGGCCCTGCATTGATAGAAAACAGCGAGCAAGGAAAGCAGTATATCGCCTCTAATAATTTGAATAATATCATGGACAATGCTCTGCATATCGTCTGGGCTACAGGCGGCAGCATGGTGCCGGAAGATATACGGCAGAAATACTTTCGGACGCATTTGTGATGCAAAAAAATAGAACCGCTGTGTTTTAGCTTAGCGGTTCTATTTTTGCTATTTGATGACTTTTTCTTCCTGCCATTCGACAGTCGTGCCGGTAGCAGAGTCGATTTTAAATTCGTACTTCATCGTATTGGAAGCGGCACTGCCTTCGTAGAGGTTCAGCCCGTCGTCATTTTCCTGCTTGAATTTTAAATTGTTAAAGGCATCTGCCTCCATGCGCTTTTGCAGCATATCCTTCAAGCCCTGCTCCGACAGCCGGCTGCCTTTCAATTTGCCGTACTGGGATTCGTCCAGCTCAAATCTTCTGCCCATTATTTCGCCGGAATCAGACGCTACGGCATAACCGTATTTTTTATTGTCAGCAGAAAACTCTACTTCGTAGAAGCCGATGCCCTTATGTTCCTTGAGCTTGCTGCGAAGGTTCTGCACGGCATTTGCCTCGCGCTTAGCATCCTTTAAAGCGATATTCTGAGCTTCTTCCGCCGATATTTCTTTAGCAGAAGACGAACTCTGTTCAGGCTGACTGCTGCTTTCCTCTTGCTGTGCCTGCTCAGTCTGAGCTGAAGTTTCCTGCTGCGTCGCCGATTTCTGCGGGTCATTCAAAAAATTCGCCCCGCTCGCAGCGTAAACGCCGAAGAATCCTATTACCAGAACGCAGATTGCTATACCTAATTTTTTCAACAAATACACATCCCTTCAATTAAACTATTATAAACATTTCTCCATATGAATATGCGGACAGTACTCATCATAATAGACTTCACCGCTCGCCGCATATCCAAGTTCCGCATAAAAATCCTGCACCCTGCACTGAGCTGACAGCATCAGCTTTGCCGCACCGAGTTCGCGGGCCTTATCCTCCAGCAGTGAAATCATGCGGCTGCCCAGATGATGCTTCCGATACTCCTTCAGCACCGCCAGCCTGCCTATTGTATAGGCATCATCAGCCGCCATATCCTGAAACAGCCGCGCCGTGCCGACAGCAGTATTTTTATCATCGGCATCATAGATGACGAGATGAAGCGCGCGCCCGTCCACATCGTCAAACTCGCCTTTAAAACCCTGCTCCTTGATGAAAACCTCTGTGCGGATGAACTTCGCCTCATCCGGCAGCTCAGTAAAAAATTTAAATTTTAAATTCACGATAGATTACCTCAAATAT